>JBJEOT010000012.1:0-3010 GCA_051880855.1 Ruminococcus sp. | reverse complement strand
CGTTAAGAGCCTTTGCCATAGGAGCAAGGCAGTTAGTTGTGCAGGATGCAGCAGAGATAATCTGATCGTCAGCTGTGAGTGTGCCTTCGTTAACGCCGTAAACGATTGTCTTCAGGTCGTTGCCTGCGGGAGCAGAAATAACAACCTTCTTTGCGCCTGCGTTGATGTGAGCCATGGACTTCTCTTTAGAGCAGTAGAAGCCTGTGCACTCGAGAACAACCTCAACACCGAGCTCGCCCCAAGGAATGTTGTTAGCGTCCTTCTCAGCGTAGATTGTGATTTCCTTGCCATCAACTGTGATGGAGTGGTCTGTGTTAGTAACTGTGTCTGCAAGAGCGTACTTACCCTGAGCAGAATCATACTTAAGAAGATGAGCGAGCATCTCGGGGCTTGTAAGGTCGTTAATTGCAACTACCTCGTAACCCTCAGCGCCGAACATCTGTCTGAAAGCAAGACGGCCGATGCGGCCAAAACCGTTAATACCAACTTTAACTGACATATTGAAAATTCCTCCTGTGTTTTATTGGTAATCAAATTATATAGCTTTTTTTTCATAAATTCAATAGTTTGTGAAGATTTTAACGCATTTTGTATAAACTTTAGCTATTAATCAGCACTGAATCGTATTTTTTATGCAAAAATACTTTTTTGCTAGCTCACTTTGAAGCGGGGGATAAGGCAAAAATTTGATTTGTGAAAATGTCCATTTTATATGTGCGATTTTTTGCATATTTGCTGAAAATCGAAATTATTATGCACAAATTTGAACAAAAAATTCTTGACAAACTATACTTAAGCGATTAATATATTAAATAGGTGTAATAGTATTATTTAACAATTAATATTATTTTCCTCTGCCTTTAAGCATTTATTGCTGTTTGGGCAGAAATATTTAATCAGACTCTTAGATGAGCCGTTACTATATAGATATCCTTATTCTGTTATTACCATATATTAATATATTTTCGGGTAAGTATCTTTGTTTATGACCTTTTTATGAGCCGTAGCCTGCCCGTTTTTTGTATTTTTACGGTATGATCGAGTGGCCTATCTACCTATTAACGGCACCGATGAGTTGATTCTCAAAAAGATCAAATCAAGGAGGTGTCAAACTATGGATTTATGGCTTTCTGTCGTTCTCATTGCAGTTGCTTTAATTTTGGGCGGTGCTATCGGTGTTGCAGCCGGTATTGCTCACAGAAAAAGAGTTGCGGAGAACGAAATCGGCAGTGCCGAGCAAGAGGCAAAACGCATTATCTCTGATGCAATGAAAACTGCCGAGGCAAAGAAGAAAGAAGCTATCATCGAAGGAAAAGATGAAATCCATCGACAGAGAACAGAAGCTGAAAAAGACATCAATGAACGCCGTAAGGAAGTTCAGAGACAGGAGAGAAGAATTCAGCAGAAAGAGGAGACTCTTGACAAAAAGCTGGATAATCTCGAAAAGAAAGACGAAAACTTACAAAAGAAGCTTAAAGAAGCAGACGCAAAGCTCGCAGAAATTGAGACAGTCAAGAAGAGCCAGTTTGAAATGCTGGAGCGAATTTCCGGCTACTCAATGGAACAGGCAAAAGCTTATCTTTTGGATCAGCTCGACGCAGAGCTATCTCACGAAAAGTCCGTAAAGATATTGGACTACGAGCAGCAGCTTAAGGACGAAGCTGACAAGAAGGCAAGGAACATTATCTCCCTTGCAATTCAGCGTATCGCCGCTGACCATGTTTCAGAGGCAACGGTGTCCGTTGTACCTCTTCCCAATGATGAGATGAAGGGCCGCATTATCGGCCGTGAGGGCAGAAACATCCGTGCAATCGAAACTCTCACAGGCGTTGACCTTATTATCGATGACACACCCGAGGCAATCACCCTCAGTTGCTTTGAGCCTGTCAGGCGCGAGATTGCAAGAGTATCTCTTGAAAAGCTCATCTCCGACGGAAGAATCCATCCCACAAGAATCGAAGAGATGGTTGACAAGGCAAGACGAGAGGTTGAAGCCACCATTAAGAGCACAGGCGAGCACGCAGTTATCGACGCGGGAGTCGGCGGAATTCACCCTGAACTTGTTAAACTCCTCGGTAGACTTCGCTACCGTACAAGCTACGGTCAGAATGTGCTCAACCACTCTCTTGAGGTTTCCTATATCGCAGGTATGATGGCTTCGGAGCTTGGTATGGATCCCACAGTTGCAAAGCGTGCGGGTCTTCTTCACGATATCGGTAAGGCTCTTGACCACGAAATGGACGGAAGCCACATCGAGCTCGGTGTTGAAGTTGCCAGAAAGTATAAGGAAAGCGACGCAGTTATCCACGCTATCCACGCTCATCACGGCGATGTCGAAGCCAAGACGGTTGTTGCCTGCCTTGTTCAGGCAGCCGATGCTATCTCAGCCGCCCGCCCCGGTGCAAGAAGAGAAAATCTTGAAAATTACATTAAGCGTCTCGAAAAGCTTGAGAGCGTTGCTTCCTCCTTTGAGGGCGTTGACAGCTCCTTCGCAATTCAGGCAGGCCGTGAGATTAGAATTATGGTTAAGCCCGAGGTTATTTCTGACGACAGAATGCCTGCGCTTGCCCGTGAAATCTGCCAGAAGATTGAGGCGGATATGGAGTATCCCGGACACATCAAGGTGCATATTATCCGCGAATCAAGAGCAATCGATTTCGCAAAATAAATACAATAATTCAAGTATAAACCCTTCGCAAGCAAAGCGAAGGGTTTTATTTTCTGCAATAACGCTCCATTAAAATAAGAGTAGCATTTTAGTGCTTGATTTTTTATCAGGAACAGTATATAATACAAAGGATATCAAAATAAAGAATTCGCGGGCGTGGCGGAATTGGCAGACGCGCTAGATTTAGGTCACGCTACCTCAGTGAAACAATTTAATATTTTGATTTTCGCAAGTTTAACTTGTTGAAATACACACGTGCGGGCGTGGCGGAATTGGCAGACGCGCTAGATTTAGGTTCTAGTGTCAACCGATGTGCAGGTTCAAGTCCTGTCGCCCGCACCA
>JBJEOT010000011.1:0-3037 GCA_051880855.1 Ruminococcus sp. | reverse complement strand
TTGCCCTGCCGCACAATACGGCCCAGCCGCTGGGCAAGGTCGGAAGGACGCCACGATGACGATAGGTAAGGTCTGAGCGGCGCGTCAGCGCCGCTTTCCACCTTTTCCCCCGTCTCACACCGTGCGTGCGAGTTTCCCCGCACACGGCGTTCCATCATTATGAAAGAATTATTAGATTGATAAGAATTTCAAAGCTGAGAAACTGTTTGTTTAGAGTTCGGGGTTGCCCGCCATTACACGGAGGGCATTCAGTTTTGCTAATGCTTTTTTGTCAGGCTGTATTGCTTTTAGGTATGCTGCTGTGGTTTCCGGTGCAACAGCATGGATAAGCTGATGAACATCGCAATGCACGATGACAAGATTAGAGTACCTGTCATCACCGCCCATTTTTACGGGCAATTTGTGATGACAGTGGATTTCATCAAGCCAAAGCTCTTTCCCTGTGACTGCACACCGCCCATACTGTGCGGCATAGAGGGAAATTCTGTTATCCATATACTCAACACTTCGCCGTGACTCCTTGATACGCATAAGCGCAAGCATGACTGATGTGTTGATACCGAGATTTCTATGAATTTCCGCTCTGCCCTCCGGGGTGTATTTGCATACCTTTTTCTTTTTGAACAGCGGGGTTTTCGTCTGAACATACCCAACAGGAGCTACGGTTTTGCTGCTGATGAAACGTATCTGTTTGCTTTTCCCGTAGTTTTCTCGGATATATACCTCATTGATTTGCCCCTTTTTCGTAAGCCTGCCATAGAGCCGATTTTTCATCACCGTTGACACGGCACGGTGTATCTGTTCGCAGTCCGTTGCTACCATGGTTGCATAGCGGTAATAATTGTGAATACCAAAAACCATGGAATTATACAACGTAATTTCCCGCGCCTCATCATCCCTGTCCTGAACGTGAGCAATTTGCTTGACCTGTTCAATGAGCTTGTCCCGTTCACGGTTGATTGCTTTAGCCGTCATGTGGGACTTGACCACATAGCGTTTTCGCTTTTTGACCGCTTTGATTTCAAAGCCCAAAAACTCAGAGTAATGCCGTTTCAGGTTGACGATTTTCGACTTCTCTTCGCTGATTTCCAACTTTAACCTTTCATGAAGCCAAAGCTTTACGGCAACAAACACCTTTTCTGCATCGCTTCGCTTTCGGCAAAACAGCTTGAAGTCATCTGCATAGCGGATAATATGCACCTCTTTGAGCTTGGTCGTGTTTTTGAGCGCCCCATATATTGCCGTTTTGTTTACCGTACCGTTGGGACGTATCTCGCAACTGTACTCTCGCTTGGTCGGTATATTTTCCCATTGGGAGTCAATCCACCAGTCAAGCTCATTCAGTACAATGTTTGAGAGAAGCGGCGACAGAATACCACCTTGCGGCGTTCCTTTCGTCGGATGTTCTACCGTTCCGTTCGGCATTACAATAGGTGCTTTCAACATCTCTCGGATGATACATAGTAGCTTTTTATCCCGTATTCCCATGTGCCAAATCTGCTGTATAAGCTTTGTGTGGTTCACATTATCAAAGAAGCCCTTGATGTCCACATCCACCACATAATAGAGCTTTTGCAGGTTTATCATTTTATAGCACTGGGCGATTGCGTTCTCCGCTGACCGATTAGGTCGGAAACCATTGCTGCGCTCATAAAATTTTGCTTCACATATTGGCTCCATGACCTGCAAGATACATTGCTGTACCAGCCTGTCAATGATCGTCGGTATTCCAAGAGGACGCATTTTCCCGTTTGGTTTCGGAATTTCCACCCGCTTTACAGGCTTTGGTTTATAAAACATTAGCTTTCTTTGCACGATACCGACATATTGGTCCACCGGGAGTTTTTCTATATCCGCAATGGTCCGTTTGTCCGTACCGGCTGTTGTGCTGCCGCCGTTCCGCTTGATGTTTCGGTAGGCAAGTCGGATGTTTTCTTCACTGCTGATAATATCCATCAGCTTTGTAAAGGTCTTTCCATTCTTGCTATCTGCATACAGCTTGTCAAACGTTGGCTGCATATCATAATACTCGCTGTGTCTCAGTTTCTTTTGCTTTGTCATAGGCAACACCCCCTTCGGGTTGTTTTTCTCTGTCATACTCGAAGCTACGAAGGTTCTTACCTATAACTATCTTTCATAGTGACTGGTGGCTGTTGCTCTGCTCCCATTACAGGGGCTTCTTCGCTCGTGCCACCACTTTCACAGCAATTAAAGGCGCTTATTGTTCTTCGTCGCCACCGCATAAATGCGTTATGCTGCTTCCCACGTTCCGATAATTCTATCTATACATATATACTTAGGTGCTTGCTCTGAGCCTGCCAGTCCAACAGCGCCTATAACACTGTAAGGTGTTTCGTAACTGCCATTTCTACTAAACCTCGCTGGCTGTCATTTTTCAGACCGGCGTACATTTCTATACGCTCCTTGGTTTAGACCCGTACATTCGCAAGTTCGTCAGGCATTTCTGCCATTCTCACCATATATATTTTGTAGACCCCCGGCATATAGGTCACAGCCTCCACCTCTGGAGACCTTTCGTTTGCGTTGTTTCACAGCCGCAATTACGGTGGCTCTCTGCCGACTTTACCGAGCTTCAGACCGCATTCCTGCCGCCTGTCGGAGTATCAGGGTAGGCATTTCAGGGCGTTACCCCATCATTCTACCTATCGAATTATCAGTTCTATGAAGCGTTCTTTTGCGGCTCCTTTCAATCCGCAATATAGTTACGGCTTCACGCCTAACCTTTTCAGTTAGGAACGTGTCGCACGGCAATCAAGGTCGTGAAGCGCTACAAGTCTATCCTGCACATTCATTCCGGCTCCCATTTTAAAGGTTGAACCCATAAGCACACGAACCTGTCCGCTGCGTACCTTTGCATAAAGCTCCTTCTTGCGAACCTCGGTGTTTGCTTCGTGTATAAAAGCTATTTCCTCACGGGGGATACCACGGCTCACGAGCTTATCACGAATATCATCGTACACCGTAAATTCTTTGGTTTCAGGGGCGTCGTTAAGCTGTTCAAGCGCGTGTATTTCTG
>JBJEOT010000010.1:0-46407 GCA_051880855.1 Ruminococcus sp. | reverse complement strand
TTATTCTACGATAGGGTCTTTTTTTCTTTGTCTACTTTATTGGATACTGTCCACTTTTGTGGCAGGGTGTTTTGTTTGCTTTATCAGGCTTTCCCTTAGGGTAAGTTCACCGGCGATTGGCAGTTGCATCTGAAGGCTGTTTGCATACAGCCCTTATTTTTTGCCGCTACAATAAAGGAGCGGTTGCTTTTTTATTTGAACATATATGAAGCTGTGTCTATCATATTTTCAACAGTATGAAGCGCCTTGTTGGCTTTCTTTTTCATCGACTTTTTATTCATTGCCATCATCTTACTGCCCATGTAACCGGCGGCAATGCCTGCCACCATACCCCAGGTGACGCCCTTAACAACATTCATAACCGAGCTTTTCATCCTATGAAACCTCCCTTGCATTTGCTTTCGACTGTTTTATATTGCAAGAAAAAACACTTGCTTTATTATTATTTGCAGTTTAGAATATCTTAGAGGTGATAACTTTTGGCAGAACTGAACATAGTCCTTGTAGAGCCGGAAATTCCCCAGAATACAGGCAATATTGCCCGAACATGTGCCGCAACAGGCGCAAGACTTCATCTTGTGCGTCCTATGGGCTTTGAGGTTGACGACAAAAAGCTCAAGCGTGCCGGTCTGGATTACTGGTATCTTCTGGACATTACATATTATGACAGTCTACAGGACTTCTTTGAGAAAAATCCGGACGGTCAATTTTTCTATTTTTCTACAAAAGCATTAAAAAGACACAGCGATGTAGCTTACCCCGATAAGGCATACCTTGTTTTCGGCAAGGAGACAAGAGGATTGCCCGAATGGCTGCTGATGAAAAACAAAGAAAACTGCGTGAGAATTCCTATGCTTTCCGAGGCCCGTTCTCTGAACCTTTCTAATTCCGTGGCGATTGCCGTTTATGAAACACTCAGACAGTGGGACTATCCACAGCTTCTTTGCAAAGGCGAGCTTCACAGGCACAGCTGGGAAGACGCGCCGAATGATTTAGCCGAGTGACCTTTTATGGAGATAAGCAAAGAGTATCGCTGAACCAGTTTCACAGTGCTTTGCGCTTAATATATGAGAGCTAATCCTTACAAGCTGTGAAGCACTAAACCTTACAAAATTACATTTTGAATATTATTTCACCTTTTAGGTATATTAATACTGTTAATTATGAGAAAATCTCTGTAAATACTTGCCAAGCGGAATTTCTTGTTGTATAATCTAAAAGGTTAAGTTTGTTTATTTTTTAACTAAGTTATTACAATATTTTATGAAAGGATTTTTACTATGAATCTCACAAAAGTAACAGTTGATGACATTAATGTTCAGGGCAAAAGAGTACTTTGCCGCTGCGATTTTAACGTTCCTCTCAAAGAGGGCGTTATCACCAACGACAACCGCATTACCGCTGCCCTTCCCACAATTAAGAAACTCCTCGAAGGCGGTGCAAAGCTTATTCTTTGCTCACACTTGGGCAAGCCCAAGAACGGACCTGAGGAGAAGTTCTCTCTTGCTCCTGTTGCGGCTCGTCTTTCCGAGCTCCTCGGCAAAGAGGTAGTTTTCGCTGATGACGACGAGGTTGTAGGCGAGAATGCAAAGAAGGCAGTTGCAGAGATGAAAGACGGCGATGTTGTTCTTCTTCAGAATACCCGTTTCAGAAAAGAAGAGACCAAGAACCTTGAGCCCTTCTCATCTGAGCTTGCATCTCTTGCAGATGTATTTGTTATGGACGCTTTCGGCAGCGCACACCGTGCTCACTGCTCCACAGCAGGAGTTACAGACCATATCAAAGAAACAGCAGTCGGTTACCTTATGCAGAAGGAAATCGCTTTCCTCGGCAATGCTGTTGAGAATCCTGTCAGACCTTTCGTTGCAATCCTCGGCGGTGCTAAGGTTGCAGACAAGCTCAATGTTATCTCCAACCTTCTTGAGAAGTGTGATACCCTCATCATCGGCGGCGGTATGGCTTACACCTTCATTAAGGCTCAGGGCGGAAGCGTAGGTACATCTCTTGTAGATGATACTAAGCTTGACTACTGCAAAGAGATGATTGAAAAAGCCGAGAAGCTCGGCAAAAAGCTCCTTCTTCCTATTGATACAACAGTTGCTAAGGAGTTCCCCGACCCGATTGACCAGCCTATTGAGACAAGCGTAGCCTGCACTGCTGAGATTCCCGATGACCTTATGGGTCTTGATATCGGTCCTAAGACAGCAGAGATGTTCGCCGAGGCAGTTAAGAGCGCAAAGACAGTTGTTTGGAACGGTCCTATGGGCGTTTTCGAGAATCCCTCTCTTGCAAGCGGCACAATTGCAGTTGCCAAGGCTCTTGCAGAGACTGAGGCTACTACCATTATCGGCGGAGGTGACTCCGCAGCAGCAGTTATCAACCTGGGCTTTGCAGATTCTATGAGCCACATCTCCACAGGCGGCGGTGCTTCCCTTGAGTATCTTGAGGGTAAGGTTCTCCCCGGTGTAGCTGTTATCGCTGATAAATAATTCTGACGATAAATAAAAAGGGCGGAGCAATCCGCCCTTAGCTATGTTAAATAATAAAACCGTGAAAGGAAATGAATACTATGAACAAGGCAACAAGAAAGACCATTATTGCAGGAAACTGGAAAATGAACAAAACTCCTGAGGAGACCACAGCCCTTATCAGCCGGATGGTTCCCCTCGTTAAGGATGCAGACTGCGATGTTATCGCTTGCGTTCCTTTTGTAGACCTCTGTGCAGCTCAGAAGGCAGCAGAGGGCAGTAACATCAAAATCGGTGCAGAGAATTGCCATTGGGAGACAAGCGGTGCTTACACAGGCGAAATTTCTGCTCCTATGCTTAAGGCTATGGGCATTGAGTATGTTATCATCGGACACTCTGAGCGCCGTCAGTACTTCGGCGAGACAGACGTAACTGTTAACAAGAGAGTAAAGGCAGCTCTTGCATCAGGTCTTACCGTTATTCTTTGCGTAGGTGAGTACCTTGAGCAGAGAGAGCAGGGCATCACAGCAGAGCTTGTTGCAATGCAGACAAAGATTGCTCTTAAGGATGTAACTGCTGAAGAAATGAGCAGAATCATTATCGCTTACGAGCCTGTTTGGGCTATCGGTACAGGCCTCACAGCAACAGCAGAGCAGGCTGACGAGGTTTGCGGCATCATCAGAGATGTTATTGCCGAGCTTTACAGCACTGAGGTTGCAGAGGCAACAACAGTTCAGTACGGCGGTTCGATGAACGATGCAAACGCCGAGGAGCTTCTCTCCAAGGTGAATGTTGACGGCGGTCTTATCGGCGGCGCTTCACTTGTTGCCGAGAAGTTTGCAAAGATTGTAGAATTCGCTTCTAAGTAATCGGAGGACTAAAATGAAAAAACCTCTTATTTTATGTATTCTTGACGGTTTCGGCATTGCCGGAAAAGAGGGCAACGCCATCTATGCCGCCAAAACTCCCAATCTGGATAAGCTCTTTGCCGAGAATCCCACAACCGCTATCGGCGCTTCGGGTATGGATGTAGGTCTTCCCGACGGTCAGATGGGAAACAGCGAGGTAGGACACACAAACATAGGCGCAGGCCGAATTGTTTATCAGGAGCTTACCAGAATCACAAAGTCAATTGCCGACGGAGATTTCTTTGAGAATGAGGCTCTCTGCGGAGCTATTGACAACGCAATTAGTAACAATTCCGCACTTCACCTTATGGGACTTCTCTCAGACGGCGGTGTGCACAGCCACAACACTCACCTTTACGGAATTTTAGAGCTTTGCAAGCGTAAGGGCCTTGATAAGGTTTATATCCACGCTTTCCTCGACGGCAGAGATGTTCCTCCCTCAAGCGGTAAAGATTTTGTTGCAGAATGCGAAGAAAAGATTAAAGAAATCGGCGTAGGTACCATTGCCACAGTTATGGGCAGATATTACGCTATGGACAGAGACAGCCGCTGGGAGCGTGTTGTTAAGGCATACGACGCAATGGTAAACCGTATTGGCGTAGAGTGTGATGACGCTGTTAAGGCTGTTGAGAATTCATACAAACAGGGCGTTACCGACGAATTTGTTGTTCCTGCAGTTATCGAGGGCGGTGAGGCAATCAGCCCAAACGACAGTGTTATCTTCTTCAACTTCCGTCCGGACAGAGCAAGAGAGATTACCCGTACTCTTGTTGATGAGGAATTTGACGGCTTTGAGAGAGCAAAGGGCTTCTTCCCTCTCTACTATGTATGTATGACTCAGTACGATGCAACAATGCCCTGTGTTCACATTGCATTCAAGCCTCAGAGCCTTAAGAATACCTTGGGTGAGTATATCTCCGACAAGGGACTTTCACAGCTTAGAATTGCCGAAACAGAGAAGTATGCTCATGTAACCTTTTTCTTCAACGGCGGCGTTGAGAAAACCTATAAGAATGAGGATAGAATTCTTGTCAATTCTCCCAAGGTTGCTACCTACGATTTACAGCCTGAGATGAGCGCTTACGAGGTGTGCGACAAGTGCTGTGAGGCTATTGAGAGAGGTAAATACGATGTCATCATTCTCAATTTCGCCAACTGCGATATGGTAGGACACACAGGTGTGTTTGAAGCTGCGGTAAAGGCTGTTGAAGCAGTTGATACCTGCGTGGGCAAGGTTGCAAATTCTATTGAGAAAATGGGCGGTGTAACTCTCATCACAGCTGACCACGGCAACGCCGACAAGATGGTTGATGTTGACGGCACACCCTTCACAGCTCACACAACAAACCCTGTTCGTTTCTGCGTTGCAGGTTATCCCTGTGAGCTTAGGGAGGGCGGAGTCCTTGCAGACATTGCACCTACAATGCTTAAGATTTTAGGTCTTCCTCAGCCCGAGGAAATGACAGGCAAGTCAATCATCCTATAATTGATTATCTAAGAAAACTGTCGGAGACGCTCTTCAAAGTGTCTCCGACTTTTTTATACACGAAAATAACGCTAAAGCAATATAACTTGCCGTCAGACGAAAAAAACCGAGACGCACTTCCTTGCGGAGCTCGTCTGAGTAGGGAGCTTTTTCTTATTTACAATAATTCTCAGTTGTGGTAAAATAACTATACATTCCTTTCTTATGAGGTGATTTTGTGGCGAACAAAAAAGCGCTGAAAACAGCAATCATCTGTATTGTATCCGCGATTGTGCTTGTGGCATCGATTGTGGGTGCTGTTATGATTATTAAATTTTTGGGAGTAGATACCTCCGTGGCAACTCCGGACGAGACCACATTGCCCGCTGCCACAGTGACCGAGTCTACAGAGAACACCGATATGACAACTCCCGACGGCAAGGTGTACGATGTTCATCAGGATTGGGACGAGCTTGCCCGGATTAACACCGACATCAAGGCTTGGATTGATGTACCCGGTACAGTTATCAACTATCCTGTGCTTAAGTATGAGGGCGACGGCTACGGCAGTCAGTATTACCTCCACCGCAACTATGACGGCTCATATCTTTATGCCGGCAGTATTTTTATCGATTACCGAAGCAGTGAGGGTGTAGACAGCAGAAACATCATTACCCACGGACACAGTATGAATGACGGTTCTATGTATAAGGCTCTTATTGACTACGGCAAGTATGAGGGAGATTTGGATTTCTATAAGAAGCATCCTACCTTGTTCTTCAATACCCCAGAGGGCAACGAGCAGTGGATAATCTTCTCGGTTTATAAGACAAATACACTTGAGTCTCACGGCGATTTCTTCAACTACCTTATGGGAAGCTTTGAGTCTGACGCTCAGTTTATGAACTACATATATAATGTTAAAGTCCGTTCTCTCTTTGATGTTCCTGTGCCTATCAACGAGGACGACCAGATTATTACCCTTTCAACCTGTTCTTATGAGTATACGGATTTCCGTACCGTAGTTGCAGCAAGAAAAATCCGTCCCGGTGAGGATGTAAGGGATATTGTCAAGAATACAACAATTAACGAGCAGGCTGTTTGGCCGGAGGTTCATCACAACGCAACAGGAACAACCCGTCCTGAGGTAACAACCTTTAAGACCGAGAATCAGGCAGGCAACATTGATTGGTACGACGGTGACGGAAATCTCAGCGGCAGCGAGTGGCTGACTTCCACAACAGGCAACAATACTTACACAGTTACATTCATCAACTATGACGGCTCAATTATCAGCACCCAGTCTGTTCCTCGCGGCCACGATGCAATTCCTCCCAAGGACCCCGTGAAGCCCGAAAACGATTATTACTACTATGTTTTCGAGGGTTGGCAGCTTGATTATACGAATGTCGACTGCAATATGACCATTGCGCCTAACTTCAAGCGGGTTGAAAAGTAAAGGAGCAGACGGCGTGAATAACATAATACTTGTGGGTATGCCAGGCTGTGGCAAGAGCACTGTGGGCGTTGTGCTTGCAAAGACTCTGGGACTTGATTTTATTGATACAGATCTCATAATATGCAAAAAAGAAAAAAGCAAGCTTCAGAAAATAATAGAGAAGAAGGGTATTGATTATTTTTCTTCAGTTGAATGCACAGTAGGCAAAGAGCTTGATTTGTCCGATACAGTTGTGGCAACAGGCGGTTCTATGGTGCTTTATGAGGAGGCTATGGAGCATCTGAAAAGCATTGGCAAGGTTGTTTTTATCGATGTAAGCTTTGAGGAGCTTGAACACAGAATAACCAATATCAAAACACGGGGTATCACCTTCAAAGAGGGAGAAACCCTAAGGGATATTTACGATTTTCGCAGACCTTACTACGAGAAGTACGCAGACTGTACGGTCAAGATTACAGAGGGTACTATTGAGAATACAGTCGAAAAGCTTGTGAAGCTTCTTAGCGAATAATTTACAGTGAATAGCAAAAAGGGAAGTTCGAATGGGCAAGTTATGTAAGGATATAACTCTAATGTCAGGTAAGGCGCAACCCCATGAGAGAGTCAGACCATGCAGTGCCTATTGTATTTCAATGTTTTTATGAACCAACAAAAAAATATACCAAGCATTCTTTCGGAAAAGAATAAAATCGGATAAAGAAAAAGCCGACTTAGATTTAACAGTCTAAGCCGGCCTTTTTTACTAAGACCTTGCAATGCTCGAATATTCCGTGGAGGGTGTCCTTTAGAACACTCGGCATTTCTGGGGAAATTATTGCTCTATATGATTATCCGCCTAAATACGCTTTTTTTACATCGTCGCTTGCTGCAAGCTCGGCACCTGTGCCCGAAAGCACGATACTTCCTGTTTCCAAAACATAAGCCCGGTCTGAAATTGCCAAAGATTTACCTGCGTTTTGCTCAACAAGTAATATTGTTGTGCCGTCGCGGTTTATATCTTTTATTATTTCAAAAACCTGGTCAACAAGTAACGGTGACAAGCCCATAGAGGGTTCATCAAGCATAAGAAGTTTTGGCCGGGACATAAGCGCGCGTCCCATAGCAAGCATTTGCTGCTCGCCGCCCGAAAGTGTGCCTGCAATTTGATTCTTACGCTCGGCAAGACGGGGGAACCGTGTATAAATTTTTTCAATATCTTCTCTAAATGCCGCATCTTTCTTTTTTGTATATGCGCCCATAACGAGATTCTCGTAAACGGTCAGCTCTTGGAAAACGCGTCTGCCTTCAGGCACCTGCGACATACCGAGATTAACTATTTTGTGACAAGGTGTTTTTGTAATGTCGTGACCGTCATAAATAACGCTTCCGCTTCGTGAGGGTATAAGACCGATTACGCTTTGCATAGTTGTAGTTTTGCCCGCACCGTTAGCGCCGATGAGTGTTACGATCTCGCCTTCGTTTACTTCAAAGCTTATACCTTTAAGCGCCTGAATAACGCCGTAATAAACCGATAAATCTTTTACTTCTAAAAGTGCCATAGTGCGTTATCCTCCTATATAAGCTTTAATAACTTCGGGGTCGTTAAGTGCAACTTCAGGTGTACCTTGTGACAATACAGTACCGAAATTAAGAACGGTGATTTCATCACAAACACCAGATACAAACTTCATATCGTGTTCGATAAGTAAAATTGTTATGTCATACTCATCACGAATCCGTCTTACAATTTTCATAAGGTCTTCGGTTTCGTGCGGATTCATACCGGCAGCCGGCTCATCGAGACATAAAAGCTTTGGATTGGTAGCAAGAGCACGGGCGATTTCAAGCTTTCTTTGTTTACCGTAGGGCAGATTGCACGAAAGATTATTTCTTTCTTCTTCAAGACCGACTATGCGTAAAATTTCTTTAGCGCGTGCACGCATAGCCTTTTCGGTTTTGAAGTATGAAGGCAGGCGAAATATACTTGAAAAAACGCCGCATTTGAATTCAGGCTGATTATGGAGACCTACCAATACATTTCGTATTACAGACATATTATTGAAAAGTCGAATGTTTTGAAATGTTCTTGCAATACCTTTGTGGTTAATAGTCTCTTGGTTCTTTCCGGTGAGATCTTCACCGTCAAGCCAGAACTTTCCGGTTGTAGGGTTATAAACACCTGTAATCATATTGAAAACTGTGGTTTTACCGGCACCGTTAGGGCCTACAAGTCCATAAAGCAGACCCTTCTTTATTTCAAGATTAAGGTCTTGTACCGCTTTAAGCCCGCCGAAGGAAATGCCTAAATTTTCGGCCTTTAAAACTATGTCAGACATTATTTTTCCTCCTTTTCGGACTTATCAGGTGTGTACTGAGAGGGAACTCGCATATCTACCGACAGCAATTCATCCATTTCAATTTTTGTGGGCACTCGGTCCCACTTAGCCTCATCATCCTTTACATTTGACGGATTATGATTTTTGAATCTTTTAAATATACTCTTGATGTTATATTTTTCTCTGAAACCTTTAAGCGACGGTGCGTTGTTGTAAATTACAAGTAATATAAGTATAAGTGCATAGAATAAATCCTGCAAAACAGCAAGATTGCCCGTAAGAATAGTTTGTAATTTTACATCGAGGAATGTAATAAGCGTTGCGGCAATTATTGAACCGTTGATGCTGCCCATTCCGCCGAGAACAACCATTACAAGTATTTCTATTGAGTAAGTATAACTGAACTTTGTACTTTGTACTGTGAAGTTTGAGTAGCTGTAAAGCACACCTGCAATACCGGCAAAGAAAGAAGAAACAGTAAACACAAGAAGTTTATACTTCGTAACATTTATGCCTGTGGCCTTAGCCGCAATTTCATTATCTCTGATTGAAGTTATGGCTCTGCCGTGTTTAGAACGGATAAGATTCTGAGTAACTGCAAGGCATACAAGCACCAGAACAAGTGCAATTATAAATAAAGTGCTTTTGTCAAAACGCGGCGTATTAAGACCAAGCGAGCCTCCAAAAGATGCATCACTTGAATTCATAAATACAGAGCGAACTATCTCACCGAAAGCAAGGGTAACTATTGCCAAATAGTCTCCTCGAAGACGAAGCGCCGGCAAACCGATTATAACGCCGAATAATGCCGCCACGAGGCCGCCGACAATAAGCGAAACAATAAGGGTAGGATATTCACCTAAAATAGGTTCCAGTATAACAGCGGTTTTACCGCCGAGATAAGCGCCTACACACATGAAACCGGCATGACCGAGCGACAGTTCACCCAAGAAACCTACAACCATGCTAAGCGATACTGCAAGCATTATAGCGATAGCAATTTTTTCAAGCAAGTATACATCTGAATTTTTAAGTGCACCGGAAAAAGAGAGCAGAGAAAAAACAACTGTTAAAGCTGCAATTACAACATAGTTTATATAATGCTTCCATTTTATCTTCTTTAATTTTGCCATTATACTTTCTCCCTCTTCTTTTTGCCCAAAATTCCGGTAGGACGCACCAACAATATGATAATAAGGATTAAAAATTCAATAGCATCAGTATAGGGAGCAATTGCAGGAATTGTCAGTGAAATGGCTTCAACAACACCAATAAGCAAACCGCCAACCATAGCACCCGGTATTGAACCGATACCGCCGATAACTGCCGCTGTAAATGCCTTTATACCGGGCATAGCACCGAGAGTGTTGGTAAGGCTCGGAGATTTCATCAACATAAACAAACCTGCAAATGCTGCAAGAGCAGAACCGATTGCAAAGGTAATCATAATTATTCTGTTTACATTTATGCCCATAAGCTGAGCTGCGCCCTTGTCTTCGGATACAGCAATCATAGCGCGTCCGGTTTTGGTGTATTTGACGAATAGGCTTAAAACTATCATTATAACCATTGAACAGCCAAGAGTAATCAAAGTGTAAACCGGCACAGTGAGTCCTGCAAATTTCACATTGCCGAGATCGGCAACATTTACCATTTTAGGTGCTGAGCCAAATATAATTTGAGCTATAGACTGCAAAAGGTAACTCACGCCTATTGCGGTTATCAGCACTGCCAATGGGGAAGCACCGCGCAAAGGCTTGTACGCTATTTTTTCGATAGTAATACCGAGAGCCACGCAGAAGATAACGGCTGCAAGCAAGCCTAAAATAGGATTGCCGGACAGTGACATTGTAATAAAAATTGTATATCCGCCGACCATTATAATATCGCCGTGGGCAAAGTTTAGCATTTTTGCAATACCATAGACCATTGTATATCCAAGCGCTATCATAGCGTATGTACTACCCATGCTAAGACCGTTAATTAAAGTTTCAATAAATTTCATAATAAAATTCCTAATGTTTATTATGGCAATTTGCCGCCGCAGTAAAACTGCGCCGGCAAACATATCATTTCAATTATTATAATAAGTATAAATTACTGGGCTGAATTTGCGGTTTTAAGAGTGTATTTAACAGCTTCTTTTGCAACATAACCGTTATCTTCCCATTTGATGTTGTTACCGGTTACACCGCTGAATGTGAAATCACCTGTGAACTGTGCCTTAAGTATTTCGCAAAGCTCGGAAGCTGAAATTGTTACATCAATTTTTTCACCTGCATCTATTGCAGCCTTCATAGCATTGTATATTGCATATACGCAGTCATAAGCAGAAGCGCCGAACTGGTTAAGTGTATCGGCACCGTACATTTCGGTGTACTTTGCAATGAAATCGGCAGCAGCGCCTTCGGTTGCGTTTGAGTCAAAGTGTGAAAGCATTGAAACTTCCTGAGGAATAACGCTGAAGTCTTCAAACTGACCAGCAAGACCGTCAAAACCGTCGCAGCCATAGTAAACTGCATCTGCGGCAATGGTGTCTTTAGCCTGTGTCATAAAGATTGAAGCGGGTGTGTAATAGATGGGCATAAAGATAAACTCGCAATCTTTAAGAGCAGAAATCTGTGCTGAGAAGTCGGTTGCATTTGCATCTGTAAACACAGCTTCTACAGTTTCAATTGAAGAATCAAGGTTTTCTTTGAACTGCTTGTAGATACCGTTTGAATAAGCGTCGTCTGATTTGTAGAATAAGCCGATTTTCTTGAGTCCGGTGGAGTTTACATAGTCAGCGGCAACCTTACCCTGGTTACCGTCGGCAAAGCACATCTGGAAACCGTTGTCGTTTGCGGGAATGTCATCGCCGGAAGCAGAAGGAGTGATGAAGAAAACATTGTCTTCTGCAGAAAGATTGGTGAACTCAAGACCGGGAGCAGTAGTAACGGTACCGAGAGATACCTGCATACCGCCTTCAAGCATTGAAGCGTAGTTTGCAGCAACCTTGGTAGCGTCGTGGGTGTCATCGGTTGCGAGCAACTTAAACTTAACACCGTTTAATCCGCCTGCGGCATTGATTTCATCAACAGCCATTTGAGCAGAGTTTTGAACTGCGACACCGTAAACGGCAGCGGGACCTGTGAGAGGACCTGAAAAACCGATAACATATTCGGTGTTATTGGCTGTGTAGCTGTTTCCGCCGCAAGCTGCAAGGCTGAATACCATTGTGAGAGCCATTACGGCAGCGAATGCTTTTTTGATGATTGATTTCATAACAAAATCCCCTTTTTCAAAAATTTAATATTAAAAAATATTATTTCAATATTTTAGCACAATGAAGTAGATTTGTAAATATAAAAATTACAATAAGTTAATAAAGTTTTCACGAGCAGCACTTCAATTTCATTTGTTTCCGATAAATCGGCAGCAAATCTGTCGGTTTCTTTTCCTTATATATTTATAAGGATATATTTATAAGAAACTTAATGCACGGATAAAAAAGAGAGAAACCCGAACTCAGTCAAGTTTCTCTCTAATTCTTTGATTTGAATTTGACAATGCCGGATAATTCAATGAATTCGGTATATTCTGAATTCCGTCCTTATCAGATCTCAGCAGAAAGAACTGCCCTGTAGTTTTTTTAGATTAAGCTTGTACAGCTACTGTACCAAGTGTATATTTTCCTTGATATTCATTAAAGTGCTCAATAAATTCCTGACTTTTATGCTCTTTCATATCGTGGAGGTAAGCGTGTTTCTCTGCATCGTCTCCAAGCTCTGTAAGAGCAACGGCAATGTTGGAGCAATGGTCTGCGATTCTCTCGTAGTTAGTAATTAAGTCAGAGAAAGCAAAGCCGTTATGCAGGGTGCAGTCGCCCTCTCTTACGCGTTTTATATGACGGATCTTAAGCTCGTCGCAGAGGCAGTCAATAATCTCCTCCAAAGGTTCAACGCGCATAAGACTTGAATAGTTTGCATTTTCAAATGCATCAAGAGAGAGCTCCATAATCTCTTCTACTGCGCGTGCAAGAACACTGAGCTCACTTTGAGCATCATCGGAGAAAGCAAGCTTCTTGTCGTGAATCTCCTTTGCAACATCGGCAATATTAACCGCGTGGTCGCCGATTCTCTCAAAGTCACCGATAATGTGCAGTGACTCTGTGACCTCTTTAGCTTGCTCTGAGTTGAGTGACAAACCGGTAATCTTTACAAGGTAAGAGCCAAGCTTATCCTCGTAAACATCAATGCTTTCCTCGGATTCCTGTACAGCTTGATATTCAGCGTCGCTGTAATCTGTAAGGATAGCAATGGAGCGCTTGAGATTGTCCATAGCTTTGTCTGCCATGGCAATGAGAACAGATTTGCTCTGATCAATTGCAACATTGGGGCTTTTGAGGAAACGCTCGTCAAGCCTTGACAGGGTATCTGTGGTTGGATTTGTCTTTTTATCTCTGACAACAAAGCAGACAAATTTTTCAAATTGGTCAACAAAGGGGAAAATAAGGATTGTTGCAGCAATATTAAAGATGGTATTTATGAGAGCAATGCTGATCGCGTTTGCGGGTGCAGACATAAAACCGAAATGGAAAATTGCATCGAGACCGTAGAAGATGGGAGTCAGCACAATTGCACCGATGGTGTTGAAGAGAAGGTAGAT
This sequence comes from Ruminococcus sp., assembly GCA_051880855.1. Classification (GTDB taxonomy): domain Bacteria; phylum Bacillota; class Clostridia; order Oscillospirales; family Acutalibacteraceae; genus Ruminococcoides. The sequence continues at coordinate 33,145 of JBJEOT010000010.1, read as the reverse complement.
AATGGAGGCGCGCTTGCCGTTTGTGGTAGCGCCGATAGCTGAGAGGAGCACAGGCATTGAAGCGCCGATACACATACCCACAATAATAGGAATTGCAACTGAGTTATCAATAGCGCCTGTAAGAGAAAGCGCCTGAAGAATACCGATAGAAGCAGAAGCACTCTGAAGAATTGCGGTGATTAACGTACCCGCTAAAATGCCCACAATAGGATTAGAGAAGGTTGTCATCATATCAGCAAAAGCTTGGCTTTCCTGAAGACCGTCCATAGAGGAGCTCATCATCTTCATACCGCTCATAAGTACTGCAAATCCAAGCATAATAGCGCCGGCAGATTTAACGGTTGGCTTTTTTCCGAGCATATGAAGAAGAATACCAATCAGCGCGAATACAGCACAGATAAAGGTTGTGGATAAAAATGCGGTCCACCAGGCTTTTCCGCCGCCGTCAACAGCAGAGAGCGAAAGAATCCAGCCGGTGGCGGTGGTGCCGATGTTGGCACCCATAATGATACTGATTGCCTGAGCAATCGTCATCATGCCGGAGTTTACAAAGCCGACAACCATACAAGAGGTAGCTGATGAGGACTGAATAACAGCGGTAACGCCTGTGCCCAGAAGCGCACCCTTGAGTCTTGTAGAGGAAAGCTTCCAAAGGATTGTTTCCAGCTTGTTTCCTGCTACACTCTTCATTCCGTCGCCCATAGCGGACATACCGAAAAGAAACAACGCAAGACCTGTAATCAGACTGAAAATGTCTTTTAGCTCCATTGCTATGCCAACCTTTCAAAAACGCAGATTACTGAATTTAACTCAATTATACATATACAATAATAGAATACACTATTTTCTTTACAAAGTAAAACAAAATCTGCAGGATTTTATGCTTTTCTGTAATATTGTGTATAAATAAGGATTAGCGCAAGTAAAATCTGTGTAATTACACATTAGGTTAAAGCACAGTAAAAAAACCTTTGCCAAAGTTGGCAAAGGTTTTTGCGGCTTTTATGCCTTGGATTTCCTTTTTTGGGATAGCTTGATAAGGGAATCTACACTCTGATAAACCAAATTTGCAAAGAATGAGATGATGAATGCAACTGTAAGCTCGAAAAGCACTGCGGGGATATAGAACCAGAGCATATTGTCAATGCCGACAACATGGCTTTTCAGATGAGGATAGAACAAATAGTCTGCTATCCAAGAGCCAAGATAAGCTCCGAAGGCAAGGTCGGAGAGCTTGCCGGCAGCTTTTTTGATAAATCCGGGTACACGCTTGAAATTGATGCTGTTAATAAAGACAAAGAGACTCACAGACAAAGCAAAAATTCCGGGACTCTTGTAGTCTGTCCAAGAGAATACGCTCAGAGCAATACCTTGAGTCCTTGAGAGGGTGTAAATTCCGAAAACCGTAAAGATACCGAGGAAAATCAGAAAGGCATAGCCCGCTTTAATCTTAAGTTCCTCTTTGTGCCTTCGCAGGTAAGCACCCACAAAATAATAGGTCAGCGGATAAATGCCGGTCCACCAAGAGGGGAACAGCTTCCAATAATCATTGTTGGAGGCACTCCAAAAGCTGCTGCCCTTTGTGCCGTCAAATTCGTAAACATTGAAGAAATAGGGGACAATGGTAAGGATAATCAGTGTGGCAAGCAAGATGTGCTCCTGCTTCTTGCTTTTTAGATTTATCCAAAGAATATTAAGGAAAGGAATCATCAAAAAGAGACCGATATACATTTCCACATACCAGGAGTAGTGGGTGAAAGAGGTGTAGTTTTCTACCCATTTTCTTACTGTCATATCAATGTTATTGCGGAAGTAGTAGAAAACATCAATGCTCATTATCAACAAGTAGGGAATCATTATTTTTCCCAGCTTAAGGTAATATTTGAGAGAAGGAGTTATCTCCTTTGTGCTCTGCAAATAGCCGGTAAGCAGAATAAACAGAGGCACACAGCAGAGAAACAGAGTCCGCATAAGCGCCATAATATTCATATTAAGGCTCGACACGGTGTTGCTGTAGAAACCGTTGTGAAGAAAGAAATGTACGCTTACCACAAAGGTGAGCGCAACAATTCTGATTATGTCAAGGTTAAAGTCTCTTTCGCTTTTCAAAGCCAGAACCGAAACGAATTTTGCATTTTCCGCAGGTGCTGTTTTATGTATCGCTGTTTTTTTACTCATATCAATTTAGTGTGTGTTCACACCGTCCCTCCTTTTTATATGTAACAGATGTATTAAGGCTTCTTTCACTTATTCAAATAATAACACACTTTGTTCAAAAAATAAAGTGCTATTTTTGTGAGTTTTACCCTTTGAAAATAATGACGAAAAGTGGTATAATTTTGAAATACAGAAAGACGATTTATGTTATTGTGGGCGTTTTTTGAGGAGAGGTTTAAGTGGCTGATATCAATTCGGAAGAATTAAAGTATTCTGTGGGCGATTATGTGTCGTACCGCCGTTCACAGGTTTGCGAGGTTTGTGAAATCCGCAGGGATAAGGTCTGCGGCGAATTCAGGAATTATTACATATTAAAGTCTGTCTATGACAGCAATTCTTCTGTGTTTGTTCCTGTGGATTCCCCTTCCCTTGTGGCTCAGATGGAGAGAATTCTTACAAAGGACGAAATTGAGAGCCTTATTGATAAGAGCAAAAGCTCTGAGCTTCAGTGGATAAATGCTGTCCAAGAAAGGTCAGACAGGTTTGAAGAGATACTGAAGTCCGATGACCTTTCTCTTCTTATTGCAATGTATCTGCTCATCAGTCAAAAACGTGAGGAGAGTCTTCGCAGCAAGAGCAAGATTTTTGCTCATGATGAAAGAATGCTTCAGGCTTCACGGAAAAAACTTTGTGAGGCGTTTGCTTTTTCCCTGGGCATTAAGAAGGACGAGGTAATCCCCTATATCGAGGCAAGAATCTGAATAATATATCATATTGGTAAAGTGAAAGTCACCTTTGAGAAAAGGTGGCTTTTTTGTAAATATATCTCTTGAGAGTATTGATAAAAAACAGTATTAGTGTTAAAATGATTTCATAATTTATATCGGAGGATATAAATATGAAAGGATGTACTTATTATGAAAATTAAGAAGAAGCACACCCTGAGAATGCTGAGCCTTCTGCTCAGCCTGATTCTTACGGTATCATGCCTGTCTTTGGCAGGTGTGGCTACTGTATCTGCGGCAGAGTATAACATCTACCTGAGAGGCAGTATGAACGGATGGAATTGCTACGAGGAATACAAGTTTGTAAATGAAGGCAACAACATCTACACACTTGTTATCTTTATGACGGGCAATGAATACGAGTATAAGGTTGGCGATCCCAACTGGAATGTCGGTCTCGGTGATCCCGGCGACAACAGAAATAACGCAATTATTGATTTGGACAAGGACTCTATCGTTAAGTTTACCGCTGACCTTAACCGGAATAAGCAGTATTATGAAATTATGAACGAGAAGTCCGACTTTACTTTTTCCGACAAAGCCCTGACTATTGAGGCTGAAAGCTATACCTTCGCTTTAGGCTCGGTTTCTGTTCTTTCCGACAGCAAGGCATCAAACGGCAAGTACGTAGGTAATTTCGATAAAGGCGACAGCCTTAGCTACGGTGTAACGGTTTCAGGCACTAAGCCTCAGACCTACAGATTTACAGTTTCCGTTGCTTCGGAAAATGACAACGGAGAATTTAGCTTTGTAACGGGAACAGAGTCCACAAAAGCTAATTTCCTGACAACAGGCGCTTGGCAGAGCTACAAGTCACTTGTTTTTACAAAGAGCTTAAATCCCGGCTACAACAGAATTACAATTGAGAATACCTTTGGTACATATAATGTTGATAAGATTCAGATTGATCCTGTTTCCGAAGCGGCCGACTCAATTGCAAAGGGTGAGACAACCCTCAGTTTTGCAGGTTTTGATTCAGCTTCCGATACTGCTATCGTCAAGGACGGCAAAATCGAGAATGCTAAGGCAGGCGATTATGTATCCGTTATTGTCAAGCCTGTGCAGTCCGGCGTTTATCAGGCAGCCCTTTCCGGCACAGAGTTCCCCGAGCCTCCTGTATCTGAGCCTGATGATAAAATTCTCTTAGGTGATGCAGACCTTGACGGCAAAGTTAATGTTAAGGACGCAACGGCTATTCAAAAGCAGGTTGCCAATATTATTACTTTTGACGACACAGCAACATTATGCGCCGATGCAGACCTTGACGGCAGAGTAAATGTTAAGGACGCAACTGTTATTCAGAAGTTTATTGCAGGCATCGAGGTTGACACTCCCATTGATGAGTATATCTCTTTGGGTGCAAAGGCAAAATCTGTCACAAGCGCAGTGAAGCTCGGCACAGACAGAGCTTCTATGACAGCTCTCACAGAGGAAAATCCTTACGCAACGCTTGTTCTTGACGGTGAGACAGAGATTTTTGTTGAGGTGCTCACAGACGGCTTCAGCGCAGAGGGCTTAGCCTTTAACTATATTCCCAACATAGAGCTTATGGGCTATACTGCAAGCTGTGCAGAGGATGACAGCACAGTAACCCGTTTTGACTCAGACTACGATGTAACCTCAGTTACAGTTACCGCCGTAGGCGACAGTATCGGCGGTGCAACGGTTATCCTCAGCGACGGTACAAGCAAGCAGATTACAGATATCTCCAAGGGAGAAAAGAAAGCAGTAACCTTTGATTCCGCACATACAGTCCGCTGGGTTAAAATCTTAACCAACGAGCCTGTTGTGTATGAGATTATAGGCGAGAAGAAGGCTTCGGCAGAGTCTGAGCAGGACATTGCGCTTCAGGGCTATGTAAGTACCTCTGAGGGCTGGCAGAAGGCTTGTGAATATCCCTACACTGTTTTGACATCAAAGCAGTTTGGTATCGGCTTTGATAAAGAAGCAACTGTAGACAAAGTTACCTTTATAAGTACAACGGGCGATATCCCCGAAAAGGTTACTGTTACAACAGCCTCCGGCGAGAAGAAGGAGCTTACGGGTACCGCTGAGAATAACAACGCTCAGTACACACGCACCTTTGATTTAGGTTCTCTCAATTCCTTCGGATTCTTCTTTGAGTTTGACAAGAATGTTACTGTAAATATGATTAGAGCACAGGGCGACACCTCCTACAAGGGTGCATCTGTAAATGTAAGCGATGCCCTTGACTATGAGCTCTTTACAAACGGATTAACAGAAAATGACTCCAGAGTTGTTGCCAATACAGGCACACACATCCTCTCCAGCGAGACAGGCTCCGACAGAGAGTGGACTCTTACTGAGGATATCAGCGGTTCACCTTCCTTTTATGCTCCCAATACCCCTCTTGCAGAGGCTGCTTACAACCTCACCATGGAAGAGATTTACAAGAGCATCAACTATGACTCAACCTTCGGCGATGTATTCTACACAGGTACAAACTGGCAAAAGGTTTGGACCCGTGATACCGCTATCTCAATGCAGTACATTCTCTCATGGCTGTTCCCTGAGATTTCCACAAACTGCGCCGAGGCAAAGGTAGTAGGCAAAGACGGAAACCTCACTTTTGAAGAGGATACAGGTACAGGCGGTTCTTATCCCGTATCCACAGACAGAATTATTATGATGCTTGCCGTATGGGAAACCTACCTTGCAGACGGCAATCTTGATACCCTTGAGTATTTCTACAATGTAGCCTCCAACACAATTAAGCAGGACTATGAGGTAGTTTTCGACGAGGAGTCGGGACTGTTCAAAGGTGAGACCTGCGGACTTGACCACCGAGACAAGACCTACGGCGACTGGACAGGCGAAGACGACGAAAACGGTATCGTAAATATTGCAGAGGGCAAGGCAACAAGCACAAACATTATCTTCTGTCAGGTTATGAAGATTCTCTCCGAGTCTGCCGCAATTCTCGGCAAGGGTGAAGCTGAGAGCAAGGCTTGGGCTGACTTGGCTTCAGAGCTTGAAGAGGCTATCTCTGCAAGACTCTGGCACGATGAGCTCGGCACCTACGCCGCTTGGGAATATCCCGGCTTTATGGGTTCACCTCTTTCTTACAAGCAGGATGTTCTCGGCAACGGCTACGCAGTATGGTACAACATCGGTACTGAGGAGCAGATAAACTCCATTATGGAGAATTACACCTTGGTCAACTTCGGTGCTAACACAGTTTATCCTCAGAAGGACGCAGAACGCTGGACAGGCTACAAATATCACGACAGCGGTGTATGGCCCGGCTGGGAAGCTATCCTTATGATAGGCGCTGCAAACAACGAAAACGAAAACAACCTTCTTGCAGAAGAAATCTGGAACTCCTGTGTTCGCGGTGCGGTGGCCTGTCTTACCAATTACGAGGTAATTGACTACGAAACAGGCGAAGGCCTCCACTCCACACAGCAGCTGTGGTCTGTTGCAGCAACAATGGCAGGCTATTTCAGAGTTCTCTACGGTATGGAGTACACCACCGAGGGAATTACCTTTGACCCCTATGTTCCCGATTGGATGGAAGGTCCCTTCACAGTTACCAACTATAAGTACAGAGACGCAAACCTCACAATGCATCTTGAGGGCAAGGGCGACACAATTTCCTCTGTCTTTGTAAACGGCGAGGATATGACAGGTAAGACTGTAATAGTTCCTGCCGATGCAAAGGGCGATTATGAAATCGTAATTAAGCTTAAGGACAGCGGAGCTGTTGATGCTGTAAATCTCAAGGCCGAGAATACCGCTAAGGCGCCTAAGGCACCGAGCGTGACAAATACAAACGGCAAGCTCACATGGACTTCCGTTGCAAATTGCACTTATAAGGTATGGACAGGCAGTGAATATGTTGATGTTACAGGCAATACCTACACAATTGATACAACCAAGTACGGTTGCTACTCGGTAGTAGCTGTTGACAAGACAACCGGACTCTGGTCCGAGCTTTCTAAGCCCATCAGCTACAATCCCGACGGCTCTAAGGTTACCGTCAGCGTCGGCGACCACACAGACAACGCATCAAATTCCAAGCCTCTGACAATTAGTATGACCACTCCTGTTGACGGTGTATATCAGATGTCTGTTATCCACACAAACCTGGGAGATCCCACTGCCGGTATCACCGCTGCTATCCGCTCTGTCTATGTTGACGGCAAGGAAGCCGGTACTCTGACCTTCCCTGCAATGAGCTTCGGTCATCAGATTAGCTCACACATCAGACTCAATCTCACAGCAGGTGCACACGAGGTTGTAATCAAGTACGGCAACGAGAATTGGTACGACAGAAATATGTCACAGGTACACGGTCAGAACAATAACAATGTAACCTATCATATGGTTCAGTTTGAGCTGACAGACGGAGATTTCAGCGCTATTGAGCCTCCTGCAAAGAAGACAGTTTACTTTACTAACAACAAGGATTGGTCAACTGTAAAGATCTTCTTCTGGGGCGGCAGCGATTCTACCTCTTGGCCCGGAGAGTCTATGACATATGTCGGTAAGGACGGAGACGGCAAGGATGTATATTCCTACTCTCTTGACCCCTCCACACCTAACATTATCTTTAATAACGGAAACGGCGGCGGAAGCAACCAGACCGTTGATATCGTCGAGGGCGTTGAAGATATGACAGGCTTCTATCTTAACGGGACAGGCGCAGAAGGCAAGTGGACAGTAGGCAGATACACCTACACACCGTAATAAAAGTTTATTAAGTAATATGTGATGCTGAACTCCGTAGATTTTTAGCTGCAGTACACATTTTACATATGATTTGAAAAATACTAAGAAAAGAAATTTTCAAAGAGAATGGGTGATAATATTATGTATAGCTTTAGAAAAGTAACGGAGGATATATATTGGGTTGGAAGCAACGACAGACGGCTTGCTATGTTCGAGGGAGTATACTCTGTGCCTGACGGTGTTTCCTACAATTCATATCTGATTATGGACGACAAGACCGTGTTGATGGATACGGTTGATAAGGCAGTTGACAAGGTTTTCTTTGAGAATATCAAGAAGGTAATGGGCGGGAGAAGTCTTGACTTCATCGTGGTAAACCATATGGAGCCTGACCACAGCGCAACCCTTCACGATGTACTGATGAGATACCCCAACGCAACAGTAGTCTGCTCCGCTTTGACAAAGCGGATGATAGGGCAGTTCTTTGAGGAGGAGAATTTCCCCAACATAAAGGTCGTGGCAGAGGGCGATGTTTTAGAGACAGGCCATCACGAGCTTATGTTTGTATCTGCTCCTATGGTTCATTGGCCGGAGGTCACGGTAGCCTATGACAAGGTTCAGGGTATTTTATTCTCTGCCGATGCTTTCGGCTCGTTCGGAGCACTCAACGGTGCGCTCTTCTGTGACGAGGTGAATTTTGAGCGTGATTACCTTGACGAGTCAAGACGCTATTACACCAACATAGTCGGCAAGTACGGCCCTCAGGTAACTCAGCTTCTCGATAAGGCGCAGAGCCTTGATATAAAGATGATTTGTCCTCTTCACGGCTTTGTATGGAGAAAGAACATTTCTTACATCATTGATAAGTACAGACACTGGAGCAGTTACACACCGGAGAAAGACGGCGTTATGATTGCTTACGCATCTGTTTACGGCAACACGGAAAATGCCGCCGAGATTCTTGCAACGGAGCTTCGTGAGCGCGGAGTGAAAACCGTTATGTACGATGTTTCCGTAATTCCGGCTTCCAACATTGTCTCTGCTGCCTTTGAGTACAGTCACTTTGTCTTTGCTTCAACTACCTATAACGCAGGCATATTCGTCAGGATGGAGGAGCTTCTCCACGATCTAGTTGCTCACAATATAAGCAAGCGTAAGGTTGCGTTTATAGAAAACGGTTCTTGGGCGCCAACCAGCGGAAAGCTGATGAAGAAGCTTTTTGAAAACAGCAATGAGATTGAGATTATCGAAGATATGGTTTCCCTTCGCTCGTCGGTTAAGAGTACACAGAGAGAGGCTATTGAGTCCCTTGCGGATACCCTTGCAAAGTCCATAAAGGATAATCCTGTGGAAGCTCCCAAGAAAAAAGCCTCTGCAATGTTTAACCTTACCTACGGACTTTATGCACTGTTTGCAAAAGAGGGCGGCAAGGACAACGGATGTATCATCAATACCGCCACTCAGATTTCCGACGGCAAAAAGAAAATTTTCTCAATTGCTGTCAATAAGGGTAATTATACCCACGATATGATTACTAAAACAGGCGAGTTTAATATTTCGGTTCTCTCTCAGGACGCAGAATTCTCTGTTTATAAGCGCTTTGGATTTTCCTCCGGCAGGGACACCGATAAATTCGCTGACTGTCAGGCTGTTAGCAGAAGCAAAAACGGCCTGATATACCTGGGCGCAGAGGTTTCCAATTCCTTTATCAGCGCAAAGGTGATTAATACCGTGGACTGCGATACTCACACCCTGTTTATTGCCGAGGTTACAGAGTCAGAGGTGCTTTCCGATACAGCCTCCGCGACCTATGAGTACTACTTTGATAGAGTAAAGCCTAAGCAAAAGGCCGAGGAGAAGAAGGTCAAAGGCTATGTGTGCAAGATTTGCGGATATGTTTACGAGGGCGAGGAACTTCCTGAGGATTTTGTCTGCCCTCTGTGTAAGCATCCGGCATCTGATTTTGAAAAAATTATATAATATTTTTTAATCTTGAAAGGAGAAATAAAAAATGAAATTCTACATTTGCGCCCATTGTGGCAACATCATCACAAAGGTTAAGGACAAGAAGGTTCCCGTAATGTGCTGCGGCGAGAAAATGCAGGAGCTTGTTCCGGGTACTGTTGAGGCAGCTGTGGAGAAGCACATTCCTGTTGTTACCGCTCAGGGAAACACAGTAAAGGTGTGTGTTGGCTCAGTTGAGCATCCTATGACAGAGGAGCACCTTATTGAGTGGGTTGCTGTTGAGACTTTACAGGGCGTGCAGATTAAGTATCTTACCCCTGCTTCAAAGCCGGAGCTTACCTTTGAGCTTGCTGAGGGTGAGAGTGTGGAGGGCGTTTACGCCTACTGCAATCTTCACGGACTCTGGAAGGCATAATTCGATAAACCTAAGATGAGTCAAGAGCTTAAGCTTGTTGCCTGTTCCGATTTGTAAGGACAGCAATACACAGCAAAATAATCGTATTTTAGTATTGTATAAGAAATCCCCCTTGCGGTAGAAAAGAAAACTACCGTAAGGGGGATAGCTTTTACTGTGTTGCTATGCTTTTGAAGCTCAAATTTTAATTACCTGCGTAGGTTTTATCTGCCTGTGATGATACTCCTGCGATTTCTTTTATGAGAGAAATAAGCGCCGGTGAGAACATCTCGCTCAGCTCATCGGGGCGGTCGGGGAGAGCTACAATCATCTGCTTGCCGCAGCGGATAACATATCCGTACTGCTTGCCGATTTCGTTTTTGAGCTTTCTGACATCGCCGATAGTAACCTTGGTGGAGCTCAGTGCTTGAGAGAGTACCTCTGTAAGGCCGTTTCTTCCGCTGAATCCCAATCCTCCGATGATAAACACAAGGTTTGTTCGCTTCAGCGCCTTGTTAAGCTTTTCGCCCAAGGCCTGAGGGGTAGTGGACGCGGTTATCTCGTTGAGGCCTAAGGAGAGCTCAGAGAGCTGTTTTTGCAGAGCCTTCTCGCAATATCCGGTTTTTCTTGCCAAATAAAAGATTAAATCACATTTCACAGGAGCTCATTCCTTTATATGAGTATAGAAGTTTAGGGCGACGCTGTTTCTACGGGGTCGGTGACAACAGGAACGGTGGTTGCAGGCTTTGTCTCAATAACAGGAGCGGTTGTTGCAACAGGAGGCTTGGTTTCCGGTTTGGTAGGCTTCTGAGTTGCAGGAGGCTTTGTGACTATTACTTCCTCGGCCTCGGTTACCCTTTTGGTTGTTTCAACAACCTGAACGGGTCTGGCGTGTTTTGTGAAAACAGGCTTGATTACCAAGTTTTTCTGGACATTCTTATAGCTCTTGTCCCAACCCTTGAATGTATAGGTGTAGTTGCTGTCGGCTGCCTTTCTGGGCTCTGTTTCGGGCGCTTTTGCGTCCTTGCCCTTAATGACCTGCTGAGAAGAAATTACATTGCCCTTTGCATCAAGGAATTTTACAACGAACATTTCCTCCGGCTTTAAGAATTCAAGGCTTTCACTGCCCTCAAGCTTTCCCTTGCCGTCATACCAATTTATGTTTCCTGCCTCAAGCTCCTGAGAGAAGGTGGAGCTTACCTCAGACACAGGGGTCTGCTGCTTAACAGTTTCAACATACTTGTCGTAGGTTTCATTCTCGCGGAGTTTTCTTGCAATGACGACGGTACGCATATTGTCCGACTCATAGGAGCAGGTGGAGAGCGTAATAATAGTGTCGTTCTCGTTGATAGGAACATTAACATCAAGGTATGAGCGCTCCTTGATATTATAAATGAAGTTCATAAACTGAGCCTCAGAGTCAAAATCGCTGATAAGATAATTGAAGATTGCTTTGTTCTCGTTGGATACATCAATTTTCATTGTGGCAAAAATTATGTATTCGCTGTTTTCCTCCGGGGTATCAAAGTAGACGATAGGAGAGGATTTGTAGAACTCAGTGTTGCCCTGTACCCAGCCTTTTGCGCGGGAGTACTTAATGAGTGAGCCGAACATTGAATCGTCGCTGCCCATATTGTGACCGTGAAGAATCAGATTTTTACTCTTCACACCCTCTGTGCAGCGGTAATCAACAAAAATACTTCCGAAGTCGGAGTACTCCTTTTTGTAGTTGCGGTAGAGGTAGAACTGAGCGTCGGCGTTGTCGCCCTCATGCAGCAGCACGGGGTAGTCAATCTTTGTTTTGTCAACCTTTATCCAGCCGACGATTTCGTTGTTTATCTTCTGAATTCCTTTCCAGTTCCTGTTGTCGCCGGATTCGGAAATAATGTTGCCCGATTCGTCTGTTACGGGTTCTCCGCCACCGTGGAAAATACTCTGAATCTCATTTATGTTAGAGTTGTTTACCATTGGCTCATAGATGTAGAAATTAAAAAGCATTCCCGCTCCCACAAGAAAGACGACGATTGCCGCCAGTACCACGATTTTGAAGACGATACTTTTAACGCTGTCACCTTTCCAGGGGATAAAGCTCTTGAGAAAGCTTTTAGCTTTGCCCTCTTTCTGAGTGGGAGCAAGAATATATCCTTCGGGACATTCCTCAGTTGCTTTTACAAAAAGCTCCTTTGCGCTGTGGATTGCCTTGACCAGGTATTCTGTGTAGCTTCCCTCAACAAATGAAATCTGAGGAAGTACAATAAACTTCTTACCGAATACCGTAAAGCAGTATGCAGGGTACTCGGAGCCGATATTTTCTATGGGATATACCTTGATGTTGCGGTGAAGCATTTTGCCGGTTTCTTCGTCCTTAATGTCCTTGCCTAATTCAGCTTCACATTCCTCAATAAAGGGCGTAAAGAGCCTTCTGAAAGAAGCGCTGTTCTCGGTATCGAGGGCATTTGCAAAGATGAAGAGCTCAGGGGGATTATCCGCGCCGAAGGTGTCTTCAAGCTCACGCTTAATTTTCTTGGGATTCGAGTCAATTTCTGTCCTAAATAAAAGTCGAACAGAAGCCTCGCTGTCTACGGTGGTTGCAATCTCCTTGATGTTGTCAGCTATGGGAGACAGGTCACCTTTTTTCGAGCGGACACAATATAGTTCTGTTCTCATATATTCTCCTCCAAACAAAAGGGTATGATTTGTGTAAGTAAGCTTTGCAAGTAAGCTCTTTTTTGCAAGCTTTATCTAAGCTTTGTTATTTTTACACCCTCAACAGCTTCGTCTATAAGCTCTGAAAGCTTGGCGTCTTCCTCGGCGTACTTTACAAATTTAAGCACAGGCTTTGTGCGTGGGTGCTTAGGTGTAAATACCGTACAGCAGTCCTCAAACGGCTCAATGGAAATATCAAAAGTGTCGATTTTTCTTGAAATCTGTACAATCTCTTCTTTATCCATGCCGATAAGAGGTCTGAACACAGACATGGCAGATGCCTCGTCTGTGCAGGCAATTGCAGAGATGGTCTGGCTTGCTACCTGACCTAAGCTTTCGCCTGTAATCAGCGCAGAACATTCATATTTTTCTGCGATGATTGAGGAAATCATCATCATCATTCTTCTCATAATAATGGTGAAAAGCTCCTGTGGGCACTCGTCCTTAATCCGTTCCTGAATTTTTGTGAAGGGTACGGTTATCATCTCAATAGGACCTGCGTATCTGCAAACCTTTTTGAGTAGTCTCTGCACCTTGTCCTCGGCTCTCTCTGATGTGTAGGGAGGGCTTGCAAAATGGATTGCTGTGAGGCTTACTCCCCGCTTTGCCATCATATAGGCAGCGACGGGGGAGTCAATACCTCCGCTGATGAGGATTGCCGCCTTGCCTCCTGTGCCTACGGGAATACCGCCGGCACCCTTTTGAGCATCGGCGTGAATGTAGGCGCCGAAGTCTCTTATCTCAACCGTTACCTTAACCTCGGGATTCTTTACATCAACCTTAAGGTGGGGAAAATGCTCCAGGAGCAAACCGCCTACCTCGGCTGAGATCTCAGGCGATTTCTTGGGGAATTTTTTGTCGGAACGCTTTGACTCAACCTTGAAGGTTTTGGCGTATTTAAGAGTGTCCTTAAGGTATTCGGGAGCTTTGGCAAAAATATCCTCCATATCCTTTTCGCAGACGCAGGCTCTTGAAAAGCTGACTATACCGAATACTCTTGAAATTCTGTCGCAGACCTCGTCCATATCCACCTCTGACTGAGGAGTGACATAGATTGTGGACTGTGCAATTGACACCTTAAAGTAGCCTGCGCCGTAAAGCGCCGCCTTGATATTTTTCTTCAGAGCATCTTCAAAGGAGAAGCGGTTAAGTCCTTTAAGGGCAATTTCTCCAAGCTTAATAAGTATGATTTCTTTCATAATTATATATCCTTTTGTTTTAGCATTTATTTGCTTCTTGCAAGGCTGTTAATTCCCTCAAGAAGTCCTTTTACAAGAGCGTCGCAGTCCTCTTCGGTGCTGTGCTTTGAAAAGCTGACTCTGACAGCGCTGTCGATTATGTCATCGCTCAGTCCCATAGCCTCCAGCACATGGCTTTTGCCTCCCTTTGAGCAGGCGCTTCCGCTTGAAACATAAACACCTCTCTCAGAAAGGTGATGAAGCATTGTTTCGCTTCTGATACCGGGGTAAGAGAAGTTGAGAATATAGGGCAAAGCGTCTGAAGGCGAGTTGATAACAACTCCGTCAATTTCGGAAAGCTTTTTGCTGAGATAGCCGTTGAGCTTTGTGACTTTCTCAAGATTTGCGCTTATATCAAACTCCTTAACGGCTGTGGCAAAAGCGCCGATAAGTGGCAGAGCTTCGGTTCCGGGTCTGATTTTCTTCTCCTGCTTACCGCCGAATGTGCGGGGGAGAATTCGGATGCCCTTTTTAATGTAGAGCGCTCCCACACCCTTTGGTGCGTGAAGCTTGTGCCCTGAGACAGAGATAAGGTCAGCGCCCAATTTAGAAGCTTTTAAGGGGATTTTGCCGAAGGCCTGTACTGCGTCTGTGTGTAGAAGTGCCGGTGATTTTTTTGCCTTGATGATTTTAGCAATTTCCGAAATGGGATTGATTGCACCCACCTCGTTATTTATGTACATAACAGAAACCAAGACGGTTTTGTTATCAATGTTTTCTTCTATCTCATCTATATTAATGTGCCCCTTTGAGTCCGGCTTCAAGAACACTAACTCAAAGCCTTCCTTTTGAAGCTCCCTGACACTGTCGTGAGCAGAGCTGTGTTCATAGGCGGTGGTGATAATCTTATTGCCGTTTCTTTTGTGAGCGGATACTGCACCCAAAATTGAAAGGTTGTTTGCTTCTGTACCGCCTGAGGTAAAAAATACCTCAGAAAGGTCACAGCCGAGGGACTCTGCCAATGTTTCTCTTGCGCTCTCAAGCTCCTTCTGAGCAGAGAAGCCTAAGCTGTGCAGAGAAGAGGGATTGGCATAGTTATCTCTCATAAGCTCAAAGGCTTTCTCAGCCGAGGCTTCTGAAACCCTTGTGGTAGCGCTGTTGTCAAGATAGTGTTCAGTCATTTTCTTCATTCCTGATGTTTTGTAATATTTATTCAGAATATATTATACTACAAACAGGCGAAAAAGAAAACAGTTAATTTTTGATATTTTCAGAAAAATCGGGCAATGCTAAATAGGGTGATGTTAAGTGTTGTCAAATAACGAATATCAGAAGCTTGTTAAGGAGAAATCTCCAAACAGTCCCTTTGTTATGAATTCAGTAAAAGCCTTTCTCATCGGCGGTGCTATCTGTGCCTTCGGACAAGGGTTAATCAATCTTTATATCTATCTGGGACTGCCTGAGAAAGAAGCAAAGACTCTTTGCTCTGTATCTCTGGTCTTTCTCGGTGTGCTTCTCACCGTGCTCGGCGTTTACGATAATATCGCAAAACACGCAGGCGCAGGCACCCTGGTACCCATTACAGGCTTTGCAAATTCCATTGCTTCTCCTGCGATCGAATTCAAAAGCGAGGGCTTGGTTTTGGGGCTTGGCGCGAAAATGTTTACCATTGCCGGACCTGTAATAGTATACGGTACGGTGGCGAGTATGGTATACGGCTTAATATATTGGATTTATACCTTATTTGTGTGAAGTTACTGTGACGGAAAACAGAAAATAAGGACTGCGGTTAAGAAAAAACCGCAGTCCTTTTGTGTCAGTATCGGGATGAAAGCTCAATTAAGATATTATACAGATTTTCGTCTGAGTATTCTATCTCAGAGGAGTAAAGGCGCACTAACTCAACCTGATCTTCAAAGGTGAATTTTCCGTTTCTCTCAAATAGCAGAGCACCGAGAGTATACAGCAGGTCATAGGTAAGCGCGGTATACATAGCGTAGGCTTTTACTTCATCTGTATTTGAAGCGTTTGCCAGGTGGCGGTAGACGGTATATACAAGCAACTGTTCATATTCGTGTTCTCTGCCTTGCATATATGTATCAAAACTGTCTGTATCCGCTTTTCGCTCCCTGAGAGAGCCGAGAAGCTCGGTCCAGTCATCGGACAGCCTTTCAAGACGGAGAAAGAACTCTGCCCACTCCACTACGGTTTTTCGGGACTTTTCAGCTTTTGCAAGCCTGAGCATATTGTCTATCCTTTTTGGAATAGGCAGACTTCTGTCCTGAAGAAGCAGTATGATTTTGTCTCTCAGGTTAATTATTTCGTCCTCGACTTCACTTTTGCCCTGTGCAATCAGCGTTACTTTTTCTTTGCTACCAAGCACAAGTCTGCCTGCCTCTTCGCAGGTAAGCCCAAGTCCCGATTCAATTCTGCCGGGAAGTTCATTGTGAAATCTCGGATGTTCAGCACAAATGGCGCAGAGCTTGTCCTTGCCTTTTTCGGCGATAATACGGCAGAGATTGTTTTTGTCAAGAAAAGGACAGCGCTCATCTTCGCCTAATATGAAGTAATGTGTGCCTAAGCTGAAGCCTATATTATTTCTCAGCTCGTCACCAAACGCGCCCTCTAAGGAAAGGTAGTATCCGGCAGCTTTTTCGTCAATGTCAATTTCCCAGCCGATACAGCAGTTGTGCCGGCATTTATCCGCAATACACCTGAACCTTTCAAAATAATCAGGATAAACCCTCTGCATAGTGCTCACCTCAATGCTTATTATAGCACAAGCTTCCGGTGTTTTGAAGTCCTGTTAGGTGAGAATATGTATAATATATACAATATATAGTGTGATTTTTATCAGTATGACAACAACTGAAAAAAAAAGAAAAAAAGTGTTGACTACCTCGGGCACTTGTGTTACAATATTTGTACCTCGGAAAAGGGGCTTATTTTTTTGTGCCCTTTTTGAGGGAGGCTGGAATATTTCCGAAAAAACACGGGAGGTGCCGTTATCAATGAGAGTAAAAATTGTTCTGGCATGCACAGAGTGCAAACAACGCAACTACAACACCATGAAGAACAAGAAGAATGATCCCGACAGACTTGAGATGAACAAGTACTGCAGATTCTGCCGTAAGCATACTCTGCACAGGGAAACAAAGTAAGGCGGAGGCAAAAAATGGCTGAAAAGAAGAAAATGAACATTTTCGCAAGGGCATTCAAGTATCTTCGCGAGTGCTTTGGCGAACTGAAGAAAATTACTTGGCCGTCCATGTCTCAGACTACTAAAAACTTCGGCGTAGTTCTGCTTGTAATCCTTGTAGTCGGTGTGTTCATCTTTGCTCTGGATCAGGGCCTTTATGCTCTGCTGGGCTTAGTTATGAATATCAGCAAGGGCTAATACTGCACGGTTGCTTAATTTCTTTTGAAAGGATGAGTTTACTGTGTCAGACGACGCAAGATGGTATGTAGTACACACCTACTCAGGATATGAGAATAAGGTGGCATCTAATCTTATAACAACAGTAGAAAACCGCAATCTTCAGGATATGATTCTTGATGTTAAGGTTCCTACCGAAATCGTTACAGAGATTAAAGACGAAAAGACAAAAGAGGTTGAGCGCAAGCTCTATCCCGGATATGTTTTCGTCAAGATGATTTATACCGATGAGACTTGGTATGTTGTCCGCAATATCCGCGGCTGCACAGGCTTTGTCGGTCCTTCATCTAAGCCCGTTCCTCTCACCGATGAAGAGGTTCACAGGATGGGTGTTGAGACTCGTTCGGTCGAGGTCTCTTATCAGGTCGGCGACACCGTTCGTATCATCGACGGTCCCTTGGCGGACTTTATCGGTGTGGTAGACGAGCTGTCTGTCGAGAAGAATTATGTCCGTATCATTGTCTCAATGTTCGGACGCGATACAGCTGCTGAGTTCGAGCTTGACCAAGCCGAGCTCTTCACAGACTGATTTATTAACACGGTAAAGAGCGTTCTGCGTTTTTTATTTGAGGGACAGAGCTGTCCCTTGTGGGAGGAGCATAAAATTACTTTACGATGCTCCGCCATCAACCACGAATTTTGGAGGTGCAAAAACAATGGCTCAAAAGGTAGTCGGCTTTATTAAGCTTCAGATTCCTGCCGGTAAGGCTACTCCGGCACCGCCTGTAGGACCTGCACTTGGTCAGCACGGCGTTAACATTGTTGCGTTCACTAAGGAATTTAATGAGCGTACAAAGAACGACATCGGAATGATTATCCCTGTCGTAATTACTGTTTATGCAGACAGATCTTTCTCTTTCATCACAAAGACTCCCCCTGCAGCAGTACTTATTAAGAAGGCTTGCGGTATTGACAAGGCTTCCGGTGTTCCTAACAAGAACAAGGTTGCAAAGATTTCAGGTGAGCAGATCAGAAAGATTGCCGAGACAAAAATGCCCGACCTCAACGCTGCTACTATCGAGACTGCAATGAGCATGATCGCAGGTACAGCAAGATCTATGGGCGTAGTAGTCGAGGACTGATTGGCACGCTGATTTATCCGGGTGGGAGGAAATATCCGCTTAACCACCTAACAATGGAGGAAATAATCTTATGAAACACGGTAAAAAGTATGTCGACAGCGCAAAGCTTATCGACAGAAGCAAATTATATGATACAGACGAAGCACTTGAGATCTGCACAAAGGCTGCTACTGCTAAGTTCGACGAGACCGTTGAGCTTCATGTAAAGCTGGGCGTTGACTCCCGTCACGCCGATCAGCAGGTTCGCGGTGCTATCGTTCTTCCCAACGGTACCGGTAAGGATGTTCGCGTTCTCGCAATCTGCAAGGGCGACGCCGAGAAGGCTGCTCAGGAGGCAGGCGCAGATTTCGTTGGTGCTGAGGATATGACTCAGAAGATTCAGTCCGAGGGTTGGATGGACTTTGATGTTCTTATTACAACTCCCGATTGCATGGGCCTTGTTGGCCGTCTCGGAAAAATCCTCGGTCCCCGCGGTCTTATGCCTAACCCCAAGGCAGGTACAGTTACTACCGATATTGCCAAGGCTGTTAAAGAAGCTAAGGCAGGTAAGATTGAGTACCGTCTTGACAAAACAAACATTATCCACTGCCCCATCGGCAAGGTTTCCTTCGGAAAAGAGAAGCTTCAGCAGAACCTGGAGACTCTTATGGAGGCAATCGTTAAGGCTAAGCCTGCTGCCGCAAAGGGTCAGTATATCCGCAGCTGTGCAGTTGCTTCAACTATGGGTCCCAGCGTTAAGCTCAATCCCAACAAGTTCACAGCTCCTGCATCAAACGACTGATTATAGTCAAAAACGGTTTTTTACTGCATTTGCAGTAGAAATAAATCGCTGTTCTAAAGACAGCAGGTGCAATTTTATTGCGTAACGGCTTTGCCTACCTGCCGAGGAAGAAGCATTTTACAAACGGCTTTATGCCAAACTTTGTATTTCCGGCCTCTTCCTTTGTGAAGAGGCTCTTTTTATGAACTGCGTTATCAATTTAACGGAGGTGAATTCATTGCCAAGTCAGAAAATCTTAGAGCAGAAGAAACAGATTGTTGCTGACCTTACCGAAAGACTTAATAATTCTTGCACAGGTCTCCTTGTTTCTTACGAAGGTATCAGCGTTGCTGATGATACCAAGCTCAGAAAAGAACTCCGTGAGGCAGGTGTTGAGTACACAGTTACCAAGAACACACTTCTCACAAGAGCATTTGCAGAGACAGGTCTCCAGGACCTTAACCAGCACCTTGAAGGCACAACAGCTATCGCAACAAGTGCTGACGATTACGCTGCTGCTGCAAGAATTCTTTGCGGTTTTGCAGACAAGTCCAAGACCGGATTTACAGTAAAGGGCGGTTATCTTGACGGCGAGGTTATCTCTATGGATAAGATCGTAGAGCTTTCCAAGCTCCCCTCAAGAGATGTTCTTCTCGCAAATGTACTCGGTGCATTCCAGGCACCTATCGCAAGCTTTGCTCGTGCTATCCAGGCTGTTGTTGACAAGGGCGGCGTAGAGGCTTGTGCTCCTGCAGAGGAGGCTGCTCCCGCAGAAGAGACTGCTCCTGCAGAGGAGGCTGCTCCCGCAGAAGAGACTGCTTCCGCAGAGGAAGCCGCAACTGAGACAGCTGCAGAATAATCAGCTGTATTAAAATGAAATTTAACTATTTATATTGGAGGTAAATTAAAATGGCATCTGAAAAGATTACTGCTATTATTGAAGAACTTAAGGGCCTTACAGTTCTCGAGCTCTCCGAGCTTGTTCACGCTGTTGAGGACGAATTTGGTGTATCCGCTGCTGCTGCAGTTGCAGTTGCAGGTCCCGCTGTTGCAGCTGCTGCTGAGGAAGAGAAGACTGAGTTTGATGTTATCCTCAAGTCTGCTGGCGCAAACAAGATTGCTGTTATCAAGGCTGTTCGTGAGGCAACAGGTCTTGGTCTTAAGGAAGCTAAGGAAGTTGTTGACAACGCTCCTAAGGCTATCAAAGAGGCTGTTTCTAAGGACGACGCTGAGGCTCTCAAGGCTAAGCTCGAAGAGGCCGGCGCAGAGATCGAGCTTAAGTAATTTGAGCCCGTCGAAGTTTTTATTCAAACTAAAGCCGTACGGAAAACCGTACGGCTTTTTTGTATCAGAGAGCTCCTGTTTGCATTTTGGGTTAATCCTATATTGATAAACTGATACTAAGAGGAGACAGCACAAAAGTGTATAAGCATGAATAACAGAACAAAGCATAGGGGCTGATTTGATATGCGCCTATGCTCTGTTCTTTCATTCTTACCCGGCAGCTTACTCTTCCATTTGCTTGCCTAAAAAGGCTGCGGCTGACTGAGCAAGCTTGATTTCCGCCTCGGAGGGCACCTTCATACTGTCGCTTGCAAGCATTACCACAGCGCCTGTTACATCGCCGGCGGCTATGATGGGATATATTACCGACGCTTCGTGGTCAATGCCCTCAACAGGCTGTACGGGAGAAACATCTGCTTGATGTGCCGCGTAGCTTCGGCGATTCTCCATATATCCCTCCAGCACAGCGGTGATGCGTCTCTCCAAAAACTCTCTTTTGGATACACCTGCCGCCGCAATAACATGGTCTCTGTCACAGATGATTGTGGGCAAAGAACTGATTCGTGACAGCACATCTGCGTACTGTCCTGCGAAAACCGAAAGCTCACCCACAGGCGAATACTTCTTAAAAATAACCTCGCCGTCTGTCGCCGTGTAAATTTCCAACGGGTCGCCCTCGCGGATACGCAGTGTCCTGCGGATTTCCTTCGGTATTACCACCCTGCCTAAATCATCAATTCTACGAACAATTCCTG
The DNA here is from genome assembly GCA_051880855.1 of Ruminococcus sp. Taxonomy (GTDB): domain Bacteria; phylum Bacillota; class Clostridia; order Oscillospirales; family Acutalibacteraceae; genus Ruminococcoides. Next base: position 11,951 of record JBJEOT010000010.1, on the reverse strand, counting down.
TTGCTTTCATATATAAAACCCCTTTTCGTGTTGCTTAAGCACAGCTTGACTTCAGCAAATAATGAGCGATGCAAGCTCAAAAAGAATCACACGGTACAAGAGTGACTTAAGCATCTGAATGAATATCAAATGGTGATGTTAGTGTTTGTCAAGACAGGAGTTTTATACTAATTATAATTTTGATTTTTCATCATATTAAGTTTTGGATTCTAAAAGGGAAGAGGATGTTGATATTTGGATACATAGAAATATCGGCGGTTTAGTTTTACGAATACTGTGTCGGAATAATCTATGCTCGGGTTTCTTTTGATAAAATCAATATGTGCAGATAGGCAAAAGCCCTAAAGTCTAATCGAAGAAAAAACCGCGTCGTGAGACGCGGGACGGATTATATCGGTTGTTATTTATAGGTAAATAATTGCGAACAAATAGTATCAAAATGTGTTTTACGGTAACTGATACTCAATACTGTTTATACACCGAATATTTTATGTATTTTTGACCTTTTGATAAGTTCGTTTACCGGTATTAAAATGATAAAGATAATGACTGAAGTAACTAAGGTATACAAAATCTTATCGATTATTGACTCGGTTTGAAAAATTCCTACTGCCTTATAAATATATTTGCACAGTACAATTACGATTCTTGAGTGCCACGCAAAAATAATCATAGTATTTTGACCTAAATAGGTGATAAATTTACTGTGGATTTTTTCTGAAAGTATAACAACAAACAGTGTTCCGGAAAGTGCAGAAATGATTGTTAGAAGTTCATTTCCGTATAATCCCACAGACATATCCAATGATTCGTGTGATAGTTTAATGCACAGAATACCTGCAAGCAAATTAATTGCAAGAAAAGCCAAAGACTTAATAATGTACGGAAGTCTGCTGTTTCCTAAAACGAAGCTTTTAAGCCTATCCGAATTTTTGAGTATATATCCGAAGTGGAGAAAAAACTGCGCTACCAATGCAACATCTAAGTTCCAAGGCAATCCGCCGTAGCCCAAACGGTATCTTATCAATCCGAAAGAACAAATTATCACGGAAGCGACGGACAAAAATAAAATATTATTTCTTAAACATTTGACGAGAATGAAATAAATCATTTCGGTCAAGAATAAACAAGCTAAGAACCAAACGGTCCAAAAATGCTCCTGGATGAAAAAATTAATAAGCATACTAAGGTTGGAGCCGTAAAGGCTTTCTTCCGGATCAACAAAAATATTCACAATCACATAGAAAAGCCATATAACAAAGCCCAAAGAAAAATACGGAATAACAAGCGATTTTATCCTTTTTACAAGAAATTCCTTAAAGCTGTATTTTTCGCCCGAAAACACAACGCCTGAGAGAAAGAAGAACAGTGGCATATGAAAGGTGTATATCCAAGTAGATATATAAGGAGTCTTAAGATGTCCCAAAACGACTAATATCAGTCCAATACCTTTCGCGGTGTCAATCCACTCAATTCGTTTTGAAGTCTGCACGTTTATTAATCCCATTAATTACTACTTCCTTGATAAGATAAAGCTTACCGGCAGGCTGTTTTTTCAGTTAATACAGTAATCTGCCTGAGTGTTATTTTCGGTTGATTCTTAACTGGTTGCTGTTACAGTTTCGATGCATAATAGAGCACACAGCAAAAAGCATTATTTCCCCAATTTAATCAGAAAAACGATATCAATGTGTGAGCATCGAAAACTGTTTTACTTAATATTAGAAAGAAAGCGGATTGCCTTGCTAAGTACAGGAGACAACCCCTTTTTTGCCTTGCTGTAAAGAAAATAGACTAACTTCTGCAGTGTCGCACTGTAAATCATAGCTGCGACAGTGCCAAAAATAAGCAGAGCAAAGCCAAAAACAATTACCCATCCGAGAATATACTGATATGAATACTGAGCGTATATTTTTGCAAATACATTCATTTTGAAATGGTCTTGTAATATACGGTTTCCGTGAATAATATAAATCAGAAGCGATAAGCCTGAAAGATAGTTAACGACTCTATTGTGGAAATAATGATTGTTAACTAAATTGAATACGGTCACCGACATAATAATTATAAAGGGATTAATAATTATACTCCAGGTTACAACATATCCGTTTAACGCGTCAACTTTTAGGCCGATAATATTAAATAAAACAAGAAATCCGATTAGGCACAGTGCTGATATGCAAAAACACGCAATATTCTTCGCTTTGTTCTTAATAAAATCTGTCATATAGATTTTTATGTACGCTACAAAGAGATAGATGCAGATAAAACCAACTAACTGTGTATAATAATATCTATCGTGAATCATCAAATTAACGCCGCAATATAGGAATCCGGTAACTAAATTACATACCAACAGCTGTTTCTTTGTAATTGACGATATTACTGTATTTAGTACAGGATGAATCAAATAAAACAGAATATAGCATCCGACAAACCAGTTGTTATTCATTGTTATAGGAATCAAGTTTTTGACAATTTCGGATACCGAGAGCTTATAGCCGGCAAGTATGAAAAGCACAAGGAATATTACAGATATAAAGAAACTGTCCAAAATAATATGGAAAACCTTGTCGGCTTTTGCGCGTTTGCTTTCTAACAAGAACCATGCTGAACATACGATAAAAATATCGTTTCCAAGCTGTCCCGCATACTTCATAAATACAAGTATTAATTGCTGTATGCTGTTTGTTGCCATAGATAAATCTATGTAACTGCTCGCTGATGAGTCGCCGGAATTTGGAATTGCATGACTAAATACAATCATAACAACGGCCAAAACTTTCAGTAACTCGATACTTGAGTTTCTTTTATTACTGATGTTACTTTTAAGCATCACTGTATCCCCTTATCGTAATACTTGGCATATTGATATCACGGTAAAACTAACGCAGAAAGACTTACCAGAACAGTACGGTCATTTCTATTTTTCGTTGTCGATAATTATTTGCCGTGGGGTTGTAATATACTCTATCTGTATTTGCTTTTTGTAGTTGCGCAAAACTTCTGTCATACCTTCATTCATTGCTTCAAAAGTAGCCTTCTGTGTGTAAAAGGTCATCTTTTGATTTGCAAAATTCTGCGTGGGGTCAATCGAATAGCCATCAAAACCGGCAAGCAGTACTTTTTGAACTCCGAGATGAATAAGGAACTTTATCAGCATCATTCCGGAATTATCTCGTACTGATTCCACATCGTTTAATAAGTCACGGTACTCTGTTTTCAAATATACATCCACGGCGGGAATATTGGAGGTAACAATGCATTTGCTCCTGATATTTTTATCTAATTGACGAAAACGCCTTAAATTGCTGAGAAAAATAAAATCTGCATTATATTCAGGATAATCGAAATTCAAACTGATAGTAATAACATTATCTCTCTGAGCACATGCAATTACGATGTCCCGTTCTTCTATTGAACTGCGACCGGGTGCAATAATCAGAACATCTTTTCCGGCAATTATCTCTTTTAGCTCTGTCAAATGCGACTCTTGCGCATGACCCGTTGCCATATACTTAATATATAAGTCCTCAATATATTCCTTGTCATAGACCGAACGCTTATTATCGTCCATCATTGCAAAGAGCTCATCCATCGCTTCGACCGTCAATGTCTTTTTTGAGTCAAGATAAGCCGCGTAGTTGGGGTGTGAGTTGTGCTTTGCGGACAAATAATTAGGCAGAGAGTATCCCCAATAATTCTGCTGATAAAATGAGGTTAGAATTTCATCAATAATATTGAGCAACGGTTTCAGTATATAATCAGTACCCATATTATCGTTAAGGTACTCAACAAAAAGCTCGGTATTCAGGTTGCCTGCGCCTCTTCCCATACCGTAAACGCTGGAATCAAATATTATTTTTCTTCTTGTGTGAACATCTGCAAGGGCTTGAGCATTAGAATACGCAAGCTGCATATTGTTGTGCGAATGATAACCGATTGAAATATCATCTGAAAGATTATGCTCGACCATATAAAACAACCGTATTAAATCACGGTGTTTCATTACGCCAAAGCTATCCACAATATAAAATGAATAAGGCTTAAACTCATTAACACGATGTATTAAGTCAATGAACTCTTCATCGGAATAACTAAGGGACACCATTGCTTGAATAAAAACTTTATATCCTTTGTTTTTGATTTCTTTGCAAAACTCCAAAGCAGGTATCAAATCTTTTTTATGGAACGCTACGCGGATACCGTCAACAGAAGTGCCGTCATAATCCTTTATGTCGTCGATGTTATATTCTCCGTAGTTAATCATACAAACAAACATCTTGCCTTCACGGTTAACCGGAATAACTTTTGCCACTTCGTCAAAGGTACTGTATTTGGATATATTTGAGTTATATGTAGTTGCCTGAGTAAGAAAGCCGCATTCAATAATATCTATTCCGGACTCAACAAGGCCCTGAGTGATTCTTTTTATGTTATCAAAGCCAAATTTCCATTGATTGCAGTATCCTCCGTCTCTCAAGGTGCAATCTAATACACTGATTCTTTTCACTCGAATATACTCCTTGTCAATTAATCATTCGTCACAGCGATCTCGCCCGATGCAATTTTATTTGCGACAATACTACGCACTTTTTCCAAATCATTTGGAGTGTCAACGGCAACAGTATCTGAGTCAACCTCAATATACTGTACCTTGTAACCGTTTTCAATAAAACGGAGGATTTCAATATCCTCTACAGCTTCTACTTTTGCCTTTCCGTATTTAATGCCGTAATCACAGTAAAACTGAAGAGCTTCCGGCTTAAATCCGTATACGCAAACCTGCTTGTAGTAAGAATAATCAATGCTTCCCTTTGGGTAAGGCGCCGTTGCTCGCGTTAAGTAGACACCGATTCCGTCTTTGTTTGTTATTACCTTAGGAACAGTAAAATTAACTACATCTACTGGATCTTTAATCTTGGTCATCAGATTGGAAATCTGCAAATCCGGATTACTATAGAACGGTTTGATTGCCGCTTTGATTGTTTCGGGCTCTAACAAAGGTTCGTCTCCCTGAATATTGACAATTAAGTCTGCCGGAATTTTTCTCGCAACTTCGCCGATACGGTCAGTACCGGTACGATGACTGTCTGATGTCATAATTACTTCAATATTCAAATCCTTACAAGTATCAAATATTTGTCGGTCATCTGTTGCAACATAGACTTCACTGAAATCTTCCACCTTTTTACACTGTTGATAGACCCACCAAATCATAGGCTTACCGCAAATGTCTGCCAAGGGTTTGCCGGGAAAGCGAGAAGATTTATAACGAGCAGGAATAACACCGATAATTTTCATATTATTTTCCTCCATTAATTTTTTTCTTTATAAATCGAAAAGGTTTCTTTATTTGATTAATTGTATCGGCTCTTTTTGTATCCTTATATATTTGAGTCGATTTCAGAGCTTTAACAAAGCCTTCTTGCATATACTTGTCCAAGAACAGCTCTCGCTCTTCGCTCCTTTTGCACGGAGACTTTAACTGTTCGTTGCCGCGTACAGCTTCATCTACGGCTCGTTCTTCGAATATAATATCTTTGCTGATTGCATCAAAAACACTTTGGCCCTTTTCGGTATTGATAAGAACCAACGATATAAAAGAAGCCGGCACAGCATCGGTTCTAAGCTGCTCCTTCTTAAGCCCCCAAAAATCTCCTACGGTGATGTCACCCTGTCTCTCCGGCGAAGCAAAGGGACAATGAAAACAGTTTTCTCTGCTGATCAGTCCTTTTGCATATGCCATGGAATATGCATCATACCATTTTTCTTTACAATAGATTAGTTCTTCGTTTTTGTAAACAGCGATTTTGTTTCCTTGTTCGCCTCGGAACAATACCTTGTCAAAATCTTGTTTGCAAATGTTACTTACATATTCTTGCAGATACTTTTGAGGTGGAACACCGTGACATATAAGGTCTATCAGCAGCAAATTATCATAGCACTTGCCCAGATAGCTCCTTAATCCTGCAACCTGACACGGAGTTCCGGCAAACACTACCTTGCGCTCATCTTTCAGCAGTTGTTTAACTTTTTTATACGCATATCCGACAACAGCGTGGGTGTATTTGCTTCCGGAAAAGCGTTTCGACGCATCTGAAGTATCCGAACAGGCAAAGACCAATTGTCCGTCAACATACTCTGTTCCTACGGACACTCCGCCTTGTTCTGCATTCCAATTGTAAACAGTAGATACAATTCCTCCCGAAGCAGATGTTTCGGCTATATTGTTATCCCGGCTCCATGCGGCGTAGCATTTTTGGGGCAGGTGTCCTTTGGGCAGATTTAATGCAGGGCAAACCTTTTCACAAGCATGGCAGTTTATGCATTTATCTTTTTGAATTGCAGGTACCGGTGCTCCATCGCTATTCTCTTTGAGCTGTATTGCGCCGCAGGGGCATATGTTTGCACACGCATAACAGCCAAAGCATTTTTTATTATTACATAACATTATCAGTATCTTCTCTCATATTCCATAGTAGCCGCAAGAAAATCTTTAGATTGTTCAATCATCGGCATAAGGTTTTTATAAACTGATTCATAATCAATATTTTCAAATATGTCTCTTACATCACTGTCTTTTGTTGCCTGCCTTTTTGATACCCCGCATAAATTCAAAAGACTGCTGATTCTCGAAGTGCCGTTTGCTTTATCGTTAAAAACAATGAATTTTTTGCGGAAAATAATGGAAAAAGCACTGGCATGAAATGAATTTGTCACTATATATTCCGCGTTTTTTACTAAAGAAACAAATTCTGCAGGACCGGCATCATAGCACTTTATGTTTTTGTATTTCATTTCTCTCAGGTTACAGTTTACTACGACAATAGGAAGACCCGTTGCTTTCTTGAGATTCCTCACATAATCGCGCATACCGGGGATATCGCCTTTAACATTATAAAAAAATATATAGGGCTTTCCGACTGGATTTTCTGCTGCAATTTCATCCCATTTTTCAGAATCCAGAAGAAAAACCGGGTCTACCACATGAACTACCGGTTGCTTACTCAATTCACCGATAACCGAAACTGCATTGCTTTCACGCACAGAAATTGCTTTATACTCTCCCAATTCTTCCGAAAACTTCTCCCGAAGGCTCGGATTAATATCGTCTTTTCCCATACTTGCAGCATAAGATAAGCGTTCACCCTTATCTTTTGCAAAACTGAGAATGAAGGCATCGTCATAATTCTGACAATATGTATTCCATACCTGGTCGCTTCCGCAAATATAATAATCAAAATCGAAATCTGCTTTTTGAAGCTCCGAGTTTGAATAATATGCTTCTTCGGTCATAGGAACATTATCTTTCAAAAACTGATGAAATCTGAAATTCCTTCTTTTCAGTTTGCGGCTGTACAGAAGCGCCTGAGCGTTTCTGATAAAATCCATAGCTGAGTGGACCGGGTGAAACAACTGATAGCTTTCCTTGACCCGATATGTTCTGAAGTCAATGGTTTTTGCGTCAATTCCGTTGAGACGCAAATATTTATTCAGTGCATAGGTCTGTTCTAAAGCTCCATAGTTATTTATCATATGTATTGTAACTATACCTGCTTTTTTCATTTATCTCTTCACCTTGTTTTTTATCAGACTTATAAAGTGCTTTCGTTCATTTTTGTTCAGTACGATAATTGTTGTAATAAGTACACCTATTATTGCAAAGATAACCGCTGAAATAATTAAAGAAACCCAAGTGTTTCCTTTTATAAAAAGCTTTTCCAAACAGCCCCATAAGCATAGGATAACGCAACATAAGACGGAATACCCAACCGTATTGAAAAATGTAGTTTTCTTTAATCCGAGATACTTAGCGGAATAGGGGATAACAAATACCACATTTTTCACAAAGCAACATATAACGCTTACTCCTGCTATGGCATATACTCCCAAGTCTGTAAACTTGACGAGGATAAAAGTAATTAAAATGCTTATTAAGCCGTTTGCAATGGTCACAATAGAGTTTTGTTTAACCTTGTTTACAACTGTAAACACATGGAATAACGGTTCGCTTCCGGTAAAGAACACCCTGCCTAATATTGTAATTATTGATAAGATATGTAATTCATTTGCATTTTGAGACGGTTGCCATAATGAATAAAAGTCTTTTCCGTATACGATTAAGAATGCCAACGGAATTGAGCAAATAACAGAAATCAGCTTTGACGACTGCCTGACAGTATCTACAATACTGTTATTATTTCCTTTTGAATAATCAATTATTAGGGAGGGGGTAAACACTGCCGCTATCGTAGTGATAAGAGAACTTACAAAAGCGGGCATTGTTTTTGCAACCGAAAGGACACCCATCGCAGTTGCGCCTACAAAAACATTTGCTACGAACAAATCAAGGCTGTTTGTTAAAATGCTTCCTAACGAAGATATCGAATTCCAAACTCCCGAGGAAAACAGCTCCCAAACTGCCTTGAATGAAAAGTTGCTGAGTTTTGCCTTTAGGTTCGGGAAAAGATTCTTTTTGTATAAAAACTGAAGTATGTAGGTGACAACGCCTCCGAAGATTGTTCCGACGCCGACATAATAAACCTTGGGAGTCAGACATAAAAACATTCCCAGAATAACAGCAGCTCGGATTATCGAATGAATTGCGGAAGTAGCAGAATCCAAATAAAGCTTGTTCTTAATGTAAGGAGCAGTTTGCCAAACGGTAATGATTGTAGAAATTACAAAATTCAAAAAGAGAAAAGAAAACAAAAGCTTAACATCCGAGATAAGGTTTACCGGAATGTCAAGAATGTATTCTAACCTCCAAACGCAAAATCCGCCTATTACTCCTAGTAACAATGCCAAAATCAAATCTGCAAAAAACAGCGATGAATAGTACTGCTCAACCTTTTTATCTTCGTTTTTATAATATGCCATCATCAAAAATCTACTGCCCATGGAATTAAGGGCGGTTCTTGCTAATGTCATATATGTAATAAAGTTATTTGCCAAGTTGATAAAGCCGTTTGCCTCAACGCCGATTGTTTTTACGATATACGGAGACAAACAAAAACTTATCAATGCCGTTATCAGCATATTTACAACGCTGGCAATAACATTTACTGTGTTTTGCTGATTTTTTGAAAAATTCAGATTAACCAGTTTTTTTATCATAATAGTCAATCATCCTCGCTTAGAATGTTATCAAGATCTACCCGCTCAAAAGCTTCGAGCTTGCCGCCTCTGGTTGCGTTATAAACAGTAAAATCAGAATGCTTGTCTGCAAACCTTCGTGCTGTCATATATGCAAGTGTGCTTTCGGCTATACGCGGTAAATTTAATCCCTCGTTGCTTGCCTTTGACCCTTGGAAATAATCTTTCACATTCTCATTGATAACTGGTACACCTTTTTCATTCAAGCTAACAGAATAATTATGATCTATTCCCAGCAGATAAACTTTCTTAAAGCCCATATAATATGCCATTTGAATTGCACCGTAAGTAACCGTGAAGCCTTGTCCCAGATACTTATCCGGGTGTGTGCTGAAATCGGCAAATTTTGGATAAAAATCCTTATGGCGCAACACAAAATATGAAATGTCGCTTTCACTTTCAAAGTGTTTCATTGCTTCAATAGGCATAAATTTGCGCTGTGCTTTTATGCCTTTTATTTCGTCAACAAATTTGCAAATCAACTTGTAATCTTGATTCATATAATAAGTCGGCCGCCAATCTGTTTGAGAAAAGACTTCAAAGATACGGTTTGAGCCGAAGGTCACTTCATCTTTTAGCTTATCCAAATCCTCTGCCGTAAGGCTCGGTCCGGTTCCGATAATAAAGCAACGCTGACCTTTATGAATATTTTTATATGACTTGAGTTCGCTGCAGGTATCTTTATTATTCATATATTGTTTTAATGATATTAAGTAATCTTTAGTGCCCATTTTACCCTCTTGAATGAATAATTGAAATTATTAATAAATCATCTGTTTTTCTTCAGTATTTTTAGCATAATACGAATTGTAAAGAAAATTGTCTTATATTTTTCCTTTTTCAAATTGTATTTAACGAAATTCAAAATAGCTCCGTTGTCTTTGGAAGCGTTATCTGCTATTTCCTCTATCACGCTTTTATCAATAACGCTGTCAAATTCTTTCGCTAAATCTTTCAAAGATTTATTCTTTGCCGTTGACATATTTCGAAGCATTGAGTAGATTAATAGCAAAGCCTGATTGCTGCAAGCAAGAATATGCTGAGGCTCGGTTGCCCTGGTTCTTTTCTCTTTCCAAAAGCCGCTGACCCGATTCCATTCTGCGCCGGCGTCAAAGTTTGCAACTATCTTTGCGGTAATTGATTCTTTATTCACTAAATAATTATATATTATGCTGTCATCAACATATATGCTGTTGCACTTTTCTATGACATCTATATTGAAAATCTGATCTTCATACGGTTGCAGTTCGGGTATAAATTCCAATCTGTTATCCGATATAATACTTTTTCTGAAAAGCTGTTTCCATGCAAAGCCGTCAAGTGCCGGCTTGTCGGGTAAGATTCCAAAAGCCTGAGGCAGTATTTTTTCTTTGACCTCCGTTCCTTTATACAATCCTGTCGGATACGGATTCAATCTAACGGTTTCGCTGTTACCCGAAATCATACGATGTGCGGTAATATATAAATCGCAATCAGTTTCTTTGATTATATCTACCGCACGGTCATATCCGCCGGGTTCCAAATAGTCGTCTGAATCGCAAAAACCGATGTAGTCACCGTCACATACCTGCATACCGATGTTTCTCGCTCTGATATATCCCACATTTTCTTTGATTGTATATACTGTAAATCTGGAATCACGCCTTGCATATTCAAGGCATATTTCACCGCATTTGTCGGGAGAACCGTTGTCGATGAGAAAGAACTCTAATTCAGGACTTTTTTGCTTCATCATTGAATCAAGCAATCTCGGCAAATCATTTTCGGCTTTGTATACGGTTGTGATAATGCTAATCTTCATTGCTTCTGCTCCCCAAAAACTATTAATCCGCCAACTTGGAATAGTCCGAAAAACTCATTAAGTTCAAATCTTTTTCGCTGATAATCAGATTTTCCTTACCTCCGATAAGCTCAAACGGCCACTTTATATTAATATCAGGGTCGTTATACATAATACCGGAGTCACCTTCGCCGTAGAAAACTTCACCGCACTTGTAACTTACTACAGAATCCTCAATAACAAGATAGCCGTGACCAAAATACTGCGGAACATAAAGCGTTACTTGGTTATCGCCGGTAAGGTCGAAACCTCTCCATTGACCGTAGGTAGGGGAGTCTTTTCTCAAATCGACAATAACATCATATACATGGCCGCTGATACATCTTACAAGCTTGGCTTGCTGTTTGACAAGCTGAAAATGCGTTGCACGAATTACACCTTTTTTTGAGATGGTATAAAACACTTCCTTAAGATTGTGGTCAATCCCGTGAGAATTAAATACCTCTATGTTGTAATCTTTAACAAAGCCGCCTCTTTCATCAGTAGCGTAAAAAGGCTTTATTTTATATGCACCTTTTAAGTCTAACTCTTCAAATTCAAATTTCTGAATCATAACATTCTCCTAAGAATTAATCTTTTTTTTGATTGCGTCAATTATATACATAACTAATATAGAGATAACTATTGTGACAAGCATTACTATCAGAGGATAAGTCCATAAGTATATGCTGTTGTTCTCTATCGCCGTTTTGTTTGCAAGGAATCCAACGAAGTGCATTACTAAAGGATGTCCAATATATATAGGGAAAAGGTATTTCTGTCCTAAGGTGAAAAACGGCTGTATGCGTACTGTTGGCTTGTATATAACCAAGGAAAACAAACCATAGCCGGTCAGAATTTTTCCCATATAGGCATTATTACCCAAGACAAATACTTCAATAAAGAGCAACGCAAAACCCAAAAGAACAATGATAAGAACTATTCCTATATGCGGTATGATTTTTTTGCCTTC
>JBJEOT010000009.1:0-3204 GCA_051880855.1 Ruminococcus sp. | reverse complement strand
TATCTTTGACTTTATTTTTTACCTAAATTGGGTCACATCTATTTACAACGCAGAATTTACACTCCTGCCAAAAGTTTATCTTCTTGATTTATATACAAATGTATGATATATTTATAAAGTGTGTATAATTACTGTTTTGCCTCTGTCTTTTTAAGAAGTTTTGTGATTTTGATTTTGCCCAGCATCTTAAATGGCCAGTAGGCAGGATAAAGGGAAAAGATAACGGTTATCAAAAATGCGGCTACAATCATGAGAAGTCTAAGCACAAACACATTCTTCCAACCGAACCATTCTTCCTTGAACCAATCATAGGTACCCCATTCATACTCAAGGTATGCGAGGTATAAAAAGCGGTGGAGAATATAAACCGCCATAGTACGGGCTCCGAATTTTGTAAAGATATTCCTGCCCTTAGGTACCCACACAAGGAAGCCGAATCCCAACCCGAAAGCGCACAGATAAAACCAAACTCGCGGTAAGAACCAGAACATGGGATTGATGCCGGTATTCTTAAATATCTTGAAGTAAGATTTATCGCAAGTTATGAAATTGTTTATGCTGAAATCGAGAGGACCGTTTTCCGCAAAGAGGAACATAATTCCCACAACGGAGCCTATTGACAGCAACAGCACGGGTATTGACCAGAGCTTTGCTTTCTTTGTCATAAGTTCATTCATTTTTCCTGAGGAAACATAATATCCGCAGAGGAAGAAGGGGAAATGAACAACAACCCTTGAAATCGCCATAAAGTTGCTTACTTTCTCATCGTAACCGATTAATAGTCCCGCAGCAAAAGCAATGGGAATCATATACTTTGGATCTATCTTGTCAATAACAGGCAGCAGAAAATACCACCAGATAAGGCAAACCAAAAACCATAGAGACGAACGGGGACTGAGCATAGACTTGGCTATGCTGTAATCAAGCACAAAGACCTCGAAGGCACCTACTGCCAGCTGAGACGCCACATAATACACCATATATGTAAAAAGACGCTGAACCTTGATTGTGCCGTCCTTGCCTATATAGCTCTTGGCGAAGAAGCCCGAAATAAATATAAGACAAGGCATATGCAGAGTGTTAATTACTCTCCATAAAAAGTGAAACAGCTCATGTCCGGGACCGCCGGCCTTAAAGGGTGATATAGCATGGGCTAAAACAACCAGAAATATTAAAATGAATTTGGCGTTGTCGTAAAAATAAAGTCTGCCCTTTTCGTCGGCATATTTTGGACAAAGCTTTGTGCCTACAGGTACCGAGCTTTCTGCAACTGCTGTCAAAGCACTCACTTCCTTTCAAAACTTTTCAAAGATAATTTATCAAATTTATATATTAATGTCAACTTATTATTTTGTCTGCTCCTTTGGAGTTCGGAGGTAATTTATGCAAAACTATCTACTTTCGGTAATCGCAATAGCTGATTGTGACGATGGATTCGGCCTGACCGTAGACAGCATAGTCAAAGCTACAGATAACCTTAAGGACACTCAGCTAATTATTGCTGACACAGTTTGTTCTGACACAACTCAAGCTGTTACCGAAAAAGCCGTTTCAGAATACTCAGACAATGTGATTGAAGTAAAAGCAAAGGATATGGGTATTGCCCAAGGTCTGAATTCTGCGCTAAAGGAAGTAAAGGGCAAATATGTTCTCTTTGCAGAAGAAGGCACAGTCTTCAAAAAAAAGGCTATTCGGGCTTTCCTGAGAAGTGCTGAGGAGTACCCGAACGCCATTCCGGTTATGGCCGCTGTCACAATGAATAAAGATGATACTCTCAAAAAGTACGCCCGTTTTCCCATTGAACGCGACGGAGTCATTGACCTTTCACTTCTGCCCTATTTGGGACACACCGCGCTTTCCACATATCTCTTTAATACAGAATTCATCAAAGGCCTTTCTTTTGACGAAAATATACACAATGAATGTAAAAAGAAATTCGTTTTACAGGCTCTCCTTAATAATCCTTATGTTTTTGTTATTGAGAAGCTGACTGTATTTTACACTCACGCCCTTGAGAATGACAACAACAGAAATCTTGAGCAACACTACAAGTGGTACTATTCTGATTCTCTCAGAAACTTCATAATTCCCTTTATGAAAGAGCTGTGCGAGACCAAAGGAGAAGTACCGAAATTCGTTCAGTATGCACTCACACAGATTATATGTGCCAAATACGGCAACAACTACTATGAGCAGGACAAGGGTGTACTCTCAAAAGATGAGGCGATGGAATTCTACGATCTCACTCTTGACGCTTTGGCTTATATTGATAACGCAATCTTTACCGAGGCAGCCATTCGCTGCAAATACATTTTACGCTCACTTTGGATGCAGCTTCTTAAAGGCAAGCATCAAAAGGCAAACATTCCCTACAAGGTAAATTTCACCGATGAGCTTATCACCTTTGACGCACAGGGTGCTGAGAGCGCTCGAATTTCCACACCTACAAGCGTAGGTATGACAATCAATGTTATCAATTACAACGACGGAAAACTTGAGATTGACGCAGAATTCACAGGCAAAGACTTCCTCGAAGCAGATGAAATTGAGCTTTACGCAGAATACTCCGGCAAGAAGGTAAGGCTTGAGGAATATCCCACCTACGGTCTGCTGAAGTGCTTTGGAATACCCTACGCTAAGAAGTACAGCGTTCACTTCTTTGTCCCTGTTGACGAAAAGCTTAAAACCATTAAATTCAGCTATATGCTCTGCGGTGAGTATCAACAGCTTCCCATCCATTTTGCTTCTCAGTTTTCACGCCTCAGACTTCGCTTCGGCAAAGCCTATTGGAAGTTCAGCGACAAGCTTGCCCTGGGAGTAAAAAACAACAATGAGCTTTACACCTTCCCCTGTACGGGCTTCAGGCACTTCACAAGAGAAATCGGACTTTATGTATCAATGCTTCTCCATTCAAGTAATCCGATCTCCGCCTGCAAGTATATAGGCTTTCGGACTATCTATCACCTGTCAAAGCCGTTTTTCAAAAACAAGAGAATTATTCTCACCTTTGACAAGCTTTACAAGGCAGGAGATAACGGCGAATACTTCTGGAAGTATGCAAACTCTGTTGCTGACGGCGTTGAAACCTATTATATCGTTTCCGACACCGCTCCCGACTACCCCAGACTCTTGGCTTACGACAAAAAGCACACAGTTGTGCACAACTCCTTTAAGTGCCGTCTGCTGGCTCTTCACGCAGAGGCA
>JBJEOT010000008.1:0-14792 GCA_051880855.1 Ruminococcus sp. | reverse complement strand
ACTCATCAACTCCGTGAATCGCACAATAGCTTTTAGTTGCATATTTGTCGATTTCTTCTCTAAAGAGGAACTGCTCAAGGAGTGTGCCTACTACTTCGATGCAATTTCAGAGACTTCATACTTTGTTGAAAACCTCAAGATGAGCACCGACGAATGGGTCCGTGTTTGTATGCAGAGAGATAAATCTGAGCAAGTGCAGGTGCTCCCCTTTTATAGTGTGATTGACGATAAAACTCTAATGGTACCGATGAGACTTAATTACCTGATTTCTACCTCCAACGGTCTCGCTGCCGGAAATACTATGGAGGAGGCCGTTGTTGAGGGAGTGAGTGAAATTGTTGAGAGGTATAACAGAACAATTATAACAAAAGAAAGGCTTGTGCCTCCCACAATTCCCGACGATTACCTTGAACAGTTTACCGCAGCCTATGAAATAATCACGGACTTGAGAAAAGCAGGTTATGATGTTTTAATCAAGGACTATTCTTTGGGCGAGGGGTATCCTGTAATTGCGGCGGTAGTCATTGATAAGAAGAGTCATAGCTATCATGTTCATGTGGGTGCAAACCCTGTTTTCGAAATTGCGTTACAGCGTAGCTTGACCGAGATGTTCCAAGGCAGAGAAATCAGCTCTGTTGCAAAGATTCATAAGGTGAGCCTTAAGAAGAATTTAGCGCTTTCCATAAGGGATATATTGACTATATACTCAAAAGGTATAGGCGAATATCCAATTGAGTTCTTTGACGGTGAGCCCTCGTATAGCTTTAGTGCCTTTGAAAACAGAGAAAATTGCAACAACAGGGAATTGCTGGCGTATGTTACCGAATATATCAAAAGCAAAAATAAAAAGCTCCTTATCAGAGACTTATCTTTGTTTGGCTTTAACACATACAGAATCATAATTCCCGGCATGAGCGAGTTGAAGTTTTATATGTTGTCAGAGGAACTTAAAGACTCTTTTCCGCTATTGTCTCTGGGGGCTGAATGCAGCGGATTGAGCTGTGATATTACTTCGTATTCGCCGGACGAGCTGTTTAGTTATGAAACACTTAATCGCTACCGTGTGGGAAAAGGTTTTATCGATCCCTGCTTTTCAAAGATGCATTATATTCCATCTATCGGGAACGACCGGGTTGAGTCATTCTACGGAAATATTGACCTTGCGTATGCAAAGTGGGAATGTATGGATAGAACAGGTGCTTGCGAATTTGCAAAAAAGGCAATGCGTTATGCTGACGAAGAAAGTGAAGGTGCCTTATCCTGTATTTGCTCACTTACCAGTCTTTACAGCAAGGATGTTATTACAAAGGAGCTTAATCAGCTAAAGCGCTTCTATAATGCTGAAACTATAGAGATGCTGAGAAGTGACTTGGAGAATGACAAAAACCCCTTCGAGAGACTCGTTCTTAAATGCACTCCTGAAAACTGCGAAAGCTGCAAGAACAAGGCAAACTGTACGGTTGAGTTAAGTTACAGAGTCAGAGATTTGATAGATAAAGCCAGTTTTGAATTTGACAACGAGGCTGCCGTTCAGAGACTTCGTGAAGGCTTTGCGTTTATAAGAAGCGTATAGGCTTTACTGCGGCGACAGCTTCACTAAGGTTAGGTCAGTGGCTTCCTATAGTCCGTTTTACGGTGATTTGATGAATACCGCTAATGTGTAGTGATGATTTCTATGGGCATCCCAAAGGGCCTTATAGAGATATTTTCAAACAAATACACAGTAATTCGCAAATTAAAACAAGGCAATTTCAAAAGTTTAGAAAAATTTAGAAACTCAGTCGGGTGTTTCCTCGGCTGAGTTTTCGATTTTTCAGTGTGATTTATGGAGTGTTATGTTCAAAACCACAAAATATGGGGCTTAAAAGGATGTAAACACAAAATTTTGTGTTGTGCAGATTTAACAAATTTTTATTAAAAATTTCTCTGAATTTCTACAACGATTTTTACCTGAAAAAACTTGATTTTGCCCTATATATATTATATAATCATCAATGCGTGACTGCAATAAATGATATGCGTTGAAGCGGGAGGTTGCGGCTTTTTAAGCCGGTTTTTCCGTGGAGTATGTCCGATTTCAAACCGGGCGAAATTATTTTGAAGCACAGTTTTTGGCATTGGGGTTGCTATGCCATAACTATGTGCATTTTTGCTTTTCAAGACGTCCGGTTAGCTGAAAAGTTAATCGGTTTTTTAATGCAGACCGGCGAAACACCCGGTACTGTGTAAACAAAGTTTTGAAGTACGCCCGCCAACTAAATATTTTAAGGAGGCGTTTTTATGGCAGTCAAGGAAAAAATCAGGATTAGACTTAAGGGCTATGATCACCAGCTGGTTGATCAGTCCGCAGAAAGAATTGTTCAGACAGCTAAGCGCACAGGTGCCAGAGTTTCCGGTCCCGTTCCGCTTCCCACTGAGAAGCAGGTTGTTACAATTCTTCGTGCTGTTCATAAGTACAAGGACAGCCGTGAGCAGTTTGAAATGAGAACTCACAAGCGTCTTATCGACATTCTGAGACCCTCAAACAAAACTGTTGACGCTCTTACAAACCTGGAGCTCCCTGCCGGCGTTGAGATTGAAATCAAGTTCTGATAAATCACTTGGTTTTATCCCAACCTACAAGCAGACAGGGTCAAGTCGGAGGATGACTACATCGCCGCCGACCAATAACCTTATAAGGAGGAAATAGAAAAATGCAAAAAGCATTAATCGGAAAGAAAATCGGTATGACACAGATTTTCGACGAGAAGGGAAATGTAGTTCCCGTGACTGTTGTTGAGGCAGGCCCCTGCGTTGTTTCAATGAAAAAGACAGTCGAGAGCGACGGCTACTGCGCTGTTCAGCTCGGTTTTGGCGATATGAAGCCTAACAAGGTTACTAAGCCTATGCAGGGTCACTTCAAGAAGGCAGATGTTGCCCCCAAGAAAACTCTCAAAGAGTTCCGCTTTGATGACATCAACGCTTACAATGTAGGCGACATCCTCAAGGCAGACATCTTCGAGGCAGGTCAGAAGGTAGATGTTACCGGTACCAGCAAAGGTAAAGGTTACGCAGGCGTTATTAAGCGCTGGAACTTCGGACGCCTTAAGGAAACCCACGGTTCAGGTCCTGTAGCCCGTCACGGCGGTTCAATGGGTGCTTGTTCTTCTCCCTCCAGAGTATGGAAGGGCAAGAAGATGGCAGGTCACCTCGGCGCTGAGAAGGTTACTGTTAAAAACCTCACCGTAGTAAAGGTTGACGCAGAGAACAACCTCATCGCTATTAAGGGTGCCATCCCCGGTGCCAACGGCGGTACAGTTGTTATCAGAGACATTTAAGGGGAGGAGGAGTATTAATGCCTAATGTAGCAGTATTAGATATGGCAGGCAAGAAAGTCGGCACAATCGATCTTTCCGATTCTGTATTCGGAATTGAGCCCAACGAAGCTGTTATGCACGATATGGTAGTTAACTACCTTGCAAACCAGAGACAGGGCACACAGTCCGCTCTTACAAGAGCAGAAGTATCCGGCGGCGGTAAGAAGCCTTGGCGCCAGAAGGGAACAGGTCGTGCTCGTCAGGGTTCAACCAGAGCTCCCCAGTGGACACACGGCGGTATTGCTTTTGCACCGAAGCCCAGAAGCTATCGCTTCACAGTTAACAAGAAGGTAAGACGCCTGGCAATTAAGTCAGCTCTCTCTTCTAAGTGTGCAGCAGAGGAGATTATCATTCTCGACGCACTCAATATGACTGAGTACAAAACAAAGACAGTTGCTGATATGCTCAAGGCAGTCGGCGCTGATAAGAAGGCTCTTATAGTTCTTCCCGAGGTTAACAGCTTTGCTGTCAAGTCAGCTTCTAACATTCAGGGTGTAAAGACCGCTCAGGTTAACACTATTAATGTATATGATATGCTGAACGCAGACAAGCTCATCATCGTTAAGGACGCAGTAGCTAAGATTGAGGAGGTGTACGCATGATTTCACACGATATCATAATCAGACCTATCATCACTGAGAAGAGCATGATCGGTGCAGCTGAGAAGAAGTACACTTTCGAGGTTGCTAAGAACGCAGGTAAGATTGAAATTGCTCGCGCAGTAGAAGAGGCCTTCAAGGTAAAGGTAGCTAAGGTTAACACCCTCAATGTTCGCGGTCACTATCGCAGACAGGGCAGAAGCGAAGGCTACACAAAAAGCTGGAAAAAGGCTGTCGTTACTCTGACAGCAGACAGCAAGAGCATCGAATTTTTTGAAGGCATGATGTAAGCCTGTAAAATTCAAACATTAACAGGCAGAATGTATGGGGAGTGCCATTTCCCCGCAAAGCCATCATGAGGAGAGTGAAACTAAATGGCTATTAAAGTTTACAAACCGACCTCTAATTCACGCAGAAACATGTCGGTTACTGATTATTCAGTGCTTTCCAAGGTTGAACCCGAGAAGAGCTTGCTTGCTCCTCTTAAGAAGAATTCCGGCCGTAACAGCTACGGCAGAATCACCGTTCGTCACAGAGGCGGCGGTAACCGCAGAAAGTACCGTATCATCGATTTCAAGCGTCAGAAGTTTGACGTTCCCGGTAAGGTTATGACTCTTGAGTATGACCCCAACCGCAGTGCATTTATTGCACTTATTGAGTATCCCGACGGCGAGAAAGCATACATCATTGCTCCCGAGGGTCTTAAGGTAGGCGATACAGTAGTATCCGGTGCAGATGCAGATATCAAAGTCGGTAACGCACTGCCCCTTTCATCTATTCCTACCGGTACATTTATCCACAATGTTGAGCTTTATCCCGGCCGCGGCGCACAGTTCGCCCGTGCAGCAGGTAATATGGCTCAGCTTATGGCTAAAGAAGACGGTATGGCTCTTCTGAGACTTCCCTCCGGTGAGCTCAGAAAGGTTCCCGCAGCTTGCATGGCTACAATCGGCCAGGTAGGTAACACCGATCACGAGAATGTTAAGATCGGTAATGCAGGTAGAAAGCGCAACATGGGTTGGAGACCTACAGTCCGCGGTTCTGTTATGAACCCCTGTGATCACCCCCACGGCGGTGGTGAGGGTAAATCCCCCGTCGGCCGTCCCGGACCTGTTACCCCTTGGGGTAAACCCGCTCTCGGTTACAAGACCAGAAAGACTCACAACGCTTCCGATAAGTACATCGTAAAGCGTAGAAACAGCAAGTAAGGCAGAAGAAAGGAGCTTATAACTATGAGTAGAAGCATGAAAAAGGGTCCTTTTGTCCAGCCTGTACTGCTCAAAAGGGTTAAGGAAATGAACGCTGCAGGCGAGAAGAGGATTCTTAAGACCTGGTCCAGAAGTTCAACAATTTTTCCTGATTTCGTTGGTCACACATTTGCAGTCCATGACGGACGCAAGCATGTTCCTGTATATGTTACTGAGGACATGGTCGGTCACAAGCTCGGTGAGTTTGCACCTACCAGAACCTTCAGAGGCCATGCAGGTTCCAAGACATCTAAATAATGCGGAAGGAGAGTACAGAAATGGAAGCAAAGGCATATTTGAATTATGTCCGTATTTCACCCCGTAAGGTTTGCATCGTTCTGGATCTTATCCGTGGTAAGGATGTAAAGCTTGCTAAGGCAATTCTCGAACATACACCTAAGGCAGCTTGCGAGCCTCTTCTGAAGCTCTTAAAGTCTGCTGTGGCAAATGCAGAGAACAATCACGATATGGACACAT
Source organism: Ruminococcus sp. (assembly GCA_051880855.1). Classification (GTDB taxonomy): domain Bacteria; phylum Bacillota; class Clostridia; order Oscillospirales; family Acutalibacteraceae; genus Ruminococcoides. The sequence continues at coordinate 9,113 of JBJEOT010000008.1, read as the reverse complement.
CCAAGCTTTATGTTGCAGCTTGCAGCGTAAGCCAGGGTCCCACTCTCAAGAGAATCCGTCCCCGTGCACAGGGCAGAGCCTTCAGAATCAACAAGAAGACTTCCCACATCACACTGGTTCTCAAAGAGAGAGAAAACTAAGAAGGAGGTAAGTAGTTCATGGGTCAGAAAGTTAATCCCCACGGTATTCGAGTCGGCGTTATCAAAGACTGGGATTCCCGTTGGTTCGCTAACAAAAAAGACTTTGGTGACACTCTTGTAGAGGACTATAACCTCCGCAAGACACTGAAGAAACAGCTTTACGGCGCAGGCGTTCCCAAAATTGAGATCGAGCGCGACGGAAAGAAAGTAAGAATTAACATTCACTGTGCAAAGCCCGGTATGATTATCGGTAAGGGCGGCGCAGAGATAGAGAAGCTTCGTCTCCAGTGCGAGCAGATGCTTGGCGGTAAGCCCGTAGCAATCAACATCATCGAGGTTAAGATGCCTGATGTTAACGCTCAGCTTGTTGCAGAGAGCATTGCTCAGCAGCTTGAGAAGAGAATTTCCTATCGCCGTGCTATGAAGCAGGCTATCGGCAGAGCTATGAGACTTGGCGCAAGAGGTATCAAGACTCAGTGTTCGGGCCGTCTCGGCGGTGCTGAAATTGCACGTTCCGAGCATTATCACGAGGGTACAATTCCTCTTCAGACACTGCGTGCCGACATTGATTACGGTTTCGCAGAGGCTAATACCACTTACGGCAAAATCGGCGTAAAGGTATGGCTTTATAAGGGCGAGGTTCTCGGCTATGCTAACAACAGCAAAGAGAGAGACAACAACCGTCCCAGAAGAAATCGCAGGGAAGGGGGCAATAAATAATGCTGATGCCCAAGCGCGTTAAGTACAGAAGAGTACACAGAGGTCGTATGACCGGCAAGGCAACCAGAGGTAACAAGGTTACCTACGGTGAGTATGGTCTTCAGGCATTAGAGCCTACTTGGATCACTTCCAACCAGATTGAGGCAGCCCGTATCGCTATCAACCGTTACTGCAAGAGATTCGGTAAGGTTTGGATTAAGATCTTCCCCGATAAGCCTGTAACAGCAAAGCCCGCTGAAACCCGAATGGGTTCCGGTAAAGGTTCACCTGAGTATTGGGTAGCTGTTGTTAAGCCCGGCAGAATTATGTTTGAGCTTGCAGGTGTTGATGAGGAGACAGCTCGCGAGGCTATGCGTCTTGCAGCTAACAAGCTCCCTATCAAGTGCAAATTTGTTAAAAAAGCGGATCAGGAGGTTGAACAGTAATGACAGCATCAGAACTCAAAAAATTATCTGTTGAAGAGCTTCAGAAGAAGCTTGCAGACCTCAAAGAGGAGCTTTTCCACCTCAGATTCCAGCTTGCTATCAATCAACTCGATAACCCTATGCGTATAGGCGCTGTAAAGAAGGACATCGCAAGAGTTTCTACCGTTCTTCGTCAGTTCGAGCTTGAATCTAACAAGGCATAAGGGAGGACGAAACAATGAGCGATAGAAATATGAGAAAGACACTTATCGGTAAGGTAGTAAGCAACAAAATGGACAAGACCGTTGTAGTTGCTATCGAAGATAGTGTTAAGCATAAGCTTTACAGCAAGGTTGTTAAGCGTACCTATAAGCTCAAGGCTCACGATGAGCAGAACGCTTGCGGTATCGGCGACAGAGTAAAGGTTATGGAGACCCGCCCGCTTTCCAAAGACAAGAGATGGAGAGTTGTGGAGATTGTAGAAAAAGCGAAGTAAGGAGGGAACACAATGATACAGCAGCAGACCTACTTAAAGGTTGCCGACAACACTGGTGCTAAAGAGCTTATGTGTATCCGTGTTCTCGGCGGTACTCGCAGAAAGTACGCAAATATCGGCGATGTTATCGTCGCTTCCGTTAAGAAAGCAGCACCCGGCGGCGTTGTCAAGAAAGGCGACGTTGTCAGAGCAGTAGTTGTTCGTTCTGCAAAGGGTGTTCGCAGAGCCGACGGAACTTATATCCGTTTTGATGAAAACGCAGCAGTTATTATTAAGGAAGATAAGAACCCCCGCGGTACTCGTATCTTCGGACCGGTTGCTCGTGAGCTTCGTGACAAGGATTATCTCAAGATCCTGTCTCTTGCTCCCGAAGTACTTTAATGGAGGTGTCGCATAATGAGTAAAGTTCATGTTAAGACTGGTGACACCGTAGTCGTTATCAGCGGTAAGGATAAGGGCAAGAAGGGTAAAGTTCTTGCTGTAAGCCCCAAAGAGGGTAAAATCATCGTTGAGAAAGTAAATATTGTTTCCAAGCACGTTAAGCCCAGAAAGATGGGTGAGCAGGGCGGTATCATCAAGGCTGAGGGTGCATTTTATGCAAGCAAGGCTCAGATTTACTGCTCACGCTGCAAGGCTGCAACCAGAGTTGCACACAAGGTAAACGATAAGGGCGAGAAGACCCGCGTTTGCACCAAGTGCGGCGAGAAACTTTAATAAGGAGGACGCAAGAAATGGCAAGACTTAAAGATTTTTACTTAAGCGAAGTTGCACCTGCTCTTCAGAAGAAGTTCTCCTACAAGAGCGTAATGCAGATTCCCAAGCTTGATAAGATTGTTATCAATGTCTCTTCAGGCGAGGCTAAGGATAACTCCAAAATGATGGACGCAATCTGCACTGACCTCGGTACAATCACCGGTCAGAAGCCTATGATCTGCTATGCAAGAAAGTCAGTTGCAAACTTCAAGCTCCGTGAGGGTATGCCCATCGGCGCTAAGGTTACACTCAGAGGCGAGAGAATGTACGAGTTCCTCGACAGATTCTTCAATGTTGCTCTTCCCAGAGTTCGTGACTTCAGAGGAATCAATCCCAACTCCTTCGATGGCCGAGGCAACTATAGCTGCGGTGTTAAGGAGCAGCTGATCTTCCCTGAGATTGACTACGATAAGATTGACAAAATTCGCGGTATGGACATCTGCTTTGTTACTACTGCGACAACAGACGAAGAGGCTCGTGAGTTACTCACTCTTATGGGCGCTCCGTTTGCAAAGTAAGGAGGGAATACTGTGGCTAAGACTTCAATGAAAATCAGACAGGCAAGACCTCAGAAATTCTCAACAAGAGAATACAACAGGTGTAAGATCTGCGGTAGACCACACGCCTACCTCCGTAAGTACGGCATCTGCCGTATCTGTTTCCGTGAGCTCGCTTACAAGGGCGAGATTCCCGGTGTTAAGAAAGCCAGCTGGTAATTCATCAAAGGAGGAAATTAAGAATGCAGATTACTGATCCTATTGCTGATTTGCTTACAAGAATTCGTAATGCAAGCTCAGCAAAACACGACACTGTCGATATTCCTGCATCAAATATGAAGAAGGCTATTTGCCAGATTCTCCTTGATGAAGGCTATATCAAAAGCTACACAGTAGCAGAGGACGGCAAGCAGGGCGTCATCACCGTTGTTCTGAAGTACGGCGAGAGCAAGACTCCCGCAATCTCAGGACTTCGCCGTGTATCTAAGCCCGGCTTGCGTATATATACCGATGTTGAGAATATGCCTAAGGTTATGAAGGGCCTTGGCGTTGCAATCGTTTCCACATCCAAGGGTGTTATGACTGACCGTCAGGCACGCAAGGAAAATGTTGGCGGCGAGGTTCTCGCATTCATTTGGTAAGGAGGTGCGAAGATGTCTCGAATTGGAAGAAAACCTATAAATATTCCCGCCGGCGTAGAAGCTAAGTTCGAAAACGGCGTTATTACTGTTAAGGGCCCCAAGGGCACTCTTACACAGAAGATTCATCCTAATATGGATGTTACTATCGATGGTGCGGTGATCACAGTAGCACGCCCCAACGATGAGAAAGAGAACCGCGCTTTGCACGGCTTAACAAGAACACTTATCAGCAATATGGTTGTTGGTGTTTCCGAGGGCTTCAAGAAGGAGCTTGAGGTTAACGGTGTCGGTTACCGTGTTCAGAAGCAGGGCAAGGATCTCGTTATGAACCTTGGTTACTCTCATCAGGTAATTATGTCCGACAACGAGGACATTACCATTGAGGTTCCCGGTCCTAACAAAATCATTATCAACGGCACAGATAAGCAAAAGGTAGGTCAGTTTGCTGCCGAGGTTCGCTCTAAGCGTCCCCCCGAGCCTTACAAGGGTAAGGGTATCAAGTACGTCGATGAGCATATCCGCCGTAAGGAAGGCAAAGCCGGTAAGAAATAATTTAAGGAGTGAATTGAAATGGTTAAAAGACCTGATACAAAAAAAGCCCGCATCCAGCGTCACAAGAGAGTTCGTGGCAAGGTTAGCGGCACAGCAGATTGTCCCCGTCTTTGTGTATATCGCTCCACAAATAACATCTACGCTCAGATTATTGATGACGTAAAGGGTGTTACACTGGTTTCTGCTTCATCTCTTGATAAGAGCATCGAAGGAAACGGCGGTAACAAAGAAGCTGCTAAGGCAGTAGGCAAGCTCATTGCAGAGCGTGCAAAAGAGAAGAATATCACCGATGTTGTTTTCGACAGAGGCGGTAACATCTACCACGGCCGTGTTAAAGAATTGGCCGAAGGCGCTCGTGAGAGCGGCCTCAATTTCTAAGGAAGGGGAGGAAATACTTTGGCTAATATTATTGACGCATCCACTATGGATCTTAAGGAGCGCGTTGTCGCTATCAACCGTGTATCTAAGACGGTTAAGGGCGGTCGTATTTATAAATTCGCAGCTCTTGTAGTTGTAGGTGACGGTAACGGTACCATCGGTTTCGGTATCGGTAAAGCAGGCGAAGTTCCCGATGCTATCCGCAAGGGAATTGAGGATGCTAAGAAGAATCTTGTAAAGATTTCTCTTCGCGGTACAACAATTCCTCACGAGATTATCGGTGAGTACGGCGCAGGCAAAGTTCTCTTAAAGCCCGCCGCACCCGGTACCGGTGTTATTGCAGGCGGCCCTGTTCGTGCTGTAGTTGAGACTGCAGGCATCAAGGACATCAGAACAAAGGCACTTCGTTCTAACAACCCCTGTAATGTTGTTCGTGCTACTTTCCAGGGACTTATGGCTCTTCGTACAGCTGAAGAAGTTGCAGCTGTAAGAGGCAAGTCTGTTAAGGAAATTCTGTAAGGAGGTTGCAAAATGAAAATTAAATTAGTTAAAAGCCTTATCGGCACTAAGAAAGATCAGATTGCAACCGCACACGCTCTCGGACTTCGTAAAATCGGCGATGTAACAGAGCAGCCCGACAATCCCCAGACAAAGGGCAAGGTCGCAAAGATCATCCACCTCATTGAGGTTGAAGCTTAATTAGGAGGTGCGAAAGATGAAATTACATGAATTATCTCCGGTTGAAGGCTCCAAAAAGGCAGCTAAGAGAATCGGCAGAGGTCACGGCTCAGGTCAGGGTAAAACCGCAGGCAAGGGCCACAAGGGCCAGAAGGCAAGAGCCGGCCGCGGTATGAGAATAGGCTTCGAAGGCGGTCAGATGCCCCTTCAGAGACGCCTTCCCAAGCGCGGATTCAACAATATTTTCGCTAAGAACATTGTTTCTGTAAATGTTGGTACTCTCGAAAAATTCGAGAACGGTACAGTTGTTGATATCAAGGCTCTCACCGATGCAGGAATCGTTAAGAACTCCTTTGACGGTGTTAAGATTCTCGGCAACGGCAACCTCACTAAGAATCTTACTGTTCAGGTTACTGCTTTCTCCGAGTCTGCTAAGGCAAAAATCGAGGCAGCAGGCGGAAAGGCAGAGGTGATCTAATTGTTCAAAACAATCAGAAACGCCTGGTCTATTCCAGATGTAAGAAAGAAGATTCTTTTCACACTTCTTATCATTGTGGTTTACAGAATCGGTTGCGTTATTCCGGTACCTTTTGTTGATATTGAGGCTCTCGCAGGTCAGTCTTTGCTGACTGCAGGCAACACAGTTTTTGCTTACCTCAACACTCTTTCCGGTGGCGCTTTCGGAAATGCCACAATTTTTGCTATGGGTATTTCCCCATACATCAACAGCTCGATTATTATTCAGCTTCTCTGCGTTGCGATTCCCGCACTTGAGAGACTGTCTAAAGAGGGCGAAGAGGGCAGAAAGAAGATTGCTACTCTTACCCGTTATGTGACCGTTATTCTCGGTCTTGTTCAGGGTACTGCATACTTCTTCTATCTCAAGGGCTACGGCCTCCTCGACTACGCTAACGGCTTCGGACTTTGGTTCTCAGCATTCGTTATCGTATTCGTATTCACAGCAGGTACAGCTCTTATGATGTGGCTCGGCGAACAGATTAACGAGCACGGTATCGGCAACGGTATCTCCATTCTCCTGTTCGCAGGTATTATTGCACGTTTCCCCAGTATGGTTTACTATATGTTCCCTGTTCAGAAGTCAACAGCAGCATACAGCTACTGGTACCGTGCACAGCAGGGCGAGATCAAGTTCTACTTCCTCATTCCTGCATTCATTATCATCTTCCTCGTCGTTATATGGGTTATCACATTCATGCAGGACGCAGAAAGAAGAATTCCCGTTCAGTACGCAAAGAGAGTTGTCGGCAGAAAGATGTACGGCGGCCAGTCCAGCCACCTTCCTATCAAGGTTGCTCTCGGCGGTGTTATGCCCGTCATCTTTGCTTCCTCAATTCTCTCTATCCCCAGTACAATCAATGCCTTTGTAAAGGCTGATGCAAACAGTGGTTGGGGCAAGTTCTTTGCTCTCTTCTCACCCGATAGCTGGCTGTACCTTGTTCTGTACTTCCTGCTTATCCTTGCATTTGCGTACTTCTACACAACTATTCAGTATAATCCTGTTGAGATGTCCAATAATCTCAAGCAGAATAACGGCACGATCCCCGGTATTCGTCCCGGAGCTCCCACAGCCGAATTTATCCGCAAGATACTTTCAAGAATCACCCTTATCGGTGCACTTTTCCTTGCATTCATTGCTATTGTTCCCAGTATCTTCACCTCCGTTGCCGGACTTACCAACCTCTCAATGGGCGGTACTTCCATCATAATAGTTGTAGGTGTTGCACTTGAGACAGTTAAGCAGCTTGAATCTCAGATGATGATGCGCCACTATAAAGGTTTCCTTGACTGATTTACTTGGATAAAGGAGCAGGATTATGAATATTATTCTTTTAGGTGCACCCGGTGCCGGCAAAGGCACACAGGCAGCAGTAATTGCTGAGCATCTTTCAATCCCCACAATCTCTACTGGTAACATTATCAGAGAGGCGTTGAGAACCGGCACAGAGATGGGACTGAAGGCTAAGTCCTTTATGGACGCAGGTCAGTTGGTTCCTGATGAGGTTGTTATCGGAATCATCGAGGAGAGACTCAGGCAGGATGACTGCAAGGGCGGTTTTATCCTTGACGGTTTCCCCAGAACAATTCCTCAGGCCGAGGCTCTGGATAAGATGGGCGTTACAATCGACAAGGTAATCGATATCGAAGTTACCGACGATGTAATCGTTCAGAGACTGTCCGGACGCCGTGTCTGTGAGAAGTGCGGAAGACCCTACCACATTGTGGACCTGAAGCCTCAGGTTGAGGGTATCTGCGACGACTGCACAGGCGCCCTTATTCAACGCAAGGACGATCACATTGATACCGTTAAAGCAAGACTTGAAATTTACCACACTGAGACAGAGCCTCTTAAGGATTACTATGAGGCACAGGGTAAGCTTCACATTGTCAATGGTCAGAATAAGGTTTCAGAGACAACTGCTTTAACTTTGAAAGCACTCGAGGCGTAACTTATGGTAGTTATCAAGACTGCGCGTGAACTTAAATGTATGCAGAACGCATGCAGGATTTCCGCAAATGCTCTCAAGCTTGCGGGAACGGCAGTTGAACCGGGTGTTTCAACACTTGAAATTGATACTCTTATAGCTAAGTATTTCGAGAAAGAAGGCGCAAAAGCCTCCTTTCTCGGATACGGCGGCTTTCCTAAGAGCTCATGTATTTCAGTAAACAATGTGGTTATCCATGGCATACCTAATAAGAATTGCATCCTCAAAGAGGGCGACATCGTCAGCATTGATGTAGGCGCCTTTGTTGAGGGATATCACGGCGATAATGCCTACACCTTCGCTTGCGGAGATATTTCCGGCGAGGCACAGAGATTGCTCGATGCCACAAAAGAATCTCTCTATAAGGGAATTGAGCAGGCGATTGCCGGCAACCGAGTAGGCGATATCTCAAATGCAGTTCAAAGCTATGTCGAAGCTTGCAGTTACTCGGTGGTACGAGATTTTGTCGGCCACGGAGTAGGTGCGAAGTTACACGAAGAACCAAGCGTACCTAACTACGGTACTCCCGGCAGGGGAGTACGGCTGATACCTGGTATGACTATTGCCATTGAACCGATGGTTAATATCGGCGGCTACGGCGTAAAGGTCCTTGACGATGATTGGACAACAGTTACCTTGGACGGAAGCCTCTCTGCTCACTTTGAGCACACGGTGGCTATAACTCCCGACGGTCCCAAGATTTTAACAATCCCGGACGAAGAGGTGACTCTATGACCATCACAGAGGGCTCTGTGGTCAGGGCAAAGGCGGGTCGCGATAAGGATATGTTCTTTATCGTTTTGAAAACCGAAGAGGGTTTTGCCTACATCTGCGACGGCAGGCGCCGCAAGGTAGAAAAGCCCAAGAAGAAAAAGCTTATTCATCTTCAGGCGACTAAAACCGTCGCAACAGCTTCAATGGATACTAACCGCAAAGTAAGACAGTTTCTGAGAGATTTCTCGGAAAGTACATCTAAGGAGGTTATTTAATGTCAAAACAGGATGTTATCGAGATAGAAGGTATCGTTACAGACGCTCTCCCCAACGCTCAGTTTATGGTAGAGCTTCCCAACGGCCACAAGATTTTGGCTGTAATTTCCGGCAAGCTGAGAATGAATTTCATTCGTATACTTCCCGGTGACAAGGTCACTGTGGAGATGTCTCCCTATGACCTGACAAGAGGCAGAATTACCTGGCGTTCCAAGTAATTCACATTAAACTAAGATACACTTAAGAAAGGAATGATTACACAATGAAAGTCAGACCTTCAGTAAAGAAAATTTGCGAAAAGTGCAAGGTTATCAAGCGCAAGGGCAAAATAATGGTTATTTGCGAAAATCCGAAGCACAAG
>JBJEOT010000007.1:0-14855 GCA_051880855.1 Ruminococcus sp. | reverse complement strand
TGGAGCTTTTGCGAAGCTATGATATGTTCGCTTCCAGTGGCAGAGACTATCATTTTTACATCACCGATGCATCAGGCGATAGCAGAGTAATAGAGTATGACATTAACGGCGAACCAAGAGAGCTTATAGATACTCCGTCAGAGGCGGTTACTAATTTCTTAATTCGTTATAAGGATGAGGTGCTTCCTAATCAGAAAAACGGTATCTACGGTCACGGCAAGGAACGCTATGACGCCGTGCTTAAGGTGCTGGAGACGGAAAAAGGCAATTACACCAACGATACCGTGTGGAACGCAATGAAATCGGCAGCACAAGACCCCAATCCAGATGACGTAACAAGCAACACACAGTGGTCTATTTCATATAACAATACTGACCTTACCGCCGATATCGCCATCCGCCGCAATTGGGAGGATGTAACACATTGCGAGCTGGAAAACAAGGTGACTACGCCGATAAAATGAGTGGTACCGGCTGTTTACGGCAAAAAGAAAAAGTATTCTGCAAAGAAAATTAAATTAAGCGAATTGACATATTCGCATTCATCCCTCCTATTAGGTACAATGTATCTAATAGGAGGTTATTTTTACATTATATGAAATTGCTCGGTTATAAATGGTTGCCATCAGCAGAAACTTCTGCACAAATTACGCGCCGAATAATAATACTAAATGATCGTGTTACAGAAGCTTGAGAGGTCTGCAACCTTGGGAGTATCTGCGCAAACTTACTATTCTTATATTCAGGAGTTAAAGACGGTTGCGGCTCATATGTAATGGCACATTATGTTAATGACAGAAAAAGGCTTGCATATAACGGTGGCAGAAGATTCAGCTGCTTTTGTTAAGGCAATGCAATGAAACACAACGAGTGTGACGGACAGTCGGCATATTCAGCTACAAAGGTATATGAATATACACAGTCGAGAGCACTCGGCTGTTAACCTGGTTGTCGTTGGTTTGAGTCCAACTGGGGGAGCCGGCAGAGAACATATCCTTATAGGGCGTGTTTTTTATGCCATTTACTCGTTTCTTTGCTTAAAACTGGCTTTTTTTATGCTCAAAGAGTGATTTTGGAGAAAATACGCTGCTCAACCATCAAAATATACAAGACTGAGAAAAAACAAAATATATAACATAAAAATATGCCTGCTTTACAGCGTGCTGTGGGGACTTCTCTCAATCCCCATAAGCCTTCTGTGCAAGAAGATTTCATCGTCATCATTCGCAAAAGCTCCGGCTCTGCATAAATAATAAACCAAAAACAATATTGTAACTAAAGAAATATTATATAAATCTTGCAGAATTTACTAAGTAATGATATAATACAAATAATTGTATACACTATATTGTATATGTGTTTTGCGTTTTTATTTATATTATCATTGCCTTGGGGGAAACTATACCGAGGTGTATAACAATGAAAAATAAAGACAGTAAAAACCGAAACAGTAATGCAGACGGTGCAGAGAAGGATAATTCCTTTGTTAAGAATCCCTGCTCTGAGGAAAGCAGCTTAGAGGATGACAGTCCCATAAGCGAACAGCACACAGAGCAGATTAACGAAACAGGCTCGGTTCTTATAAACCGAAACGGCAGGATAGTGCACTGCCTCACCATAGTAGGTCAGATTGAGGGGCACTATATTTTGCCTCAGAGCAACAAGGCTACCAAGTACGAGCATGTTATTCCTCAGCTTGTGGCAGTTGATGAAGACGACAGAATCCACGGACTGCTGATTCTTCTCAACACCTGCGGAGGAGATGTGGAGGCCGGCCTTGCTATTGCCGAGGTCATTTCGGGTATGAAAAAGCCTGTTGTTTCAATTGTCTTAGGCGGAGGTCATTCTATCGGAATTCCTCTTGCGGTATCATCAAAGCACAGCTTTATTGCCAAAAGTGCTTCTATGACCGTTCACCCTGTGCGTACCACAGGCCTTACCGTAGGTGCGCCTCAGACCTTTGAGTATTTTCGCAAAATGCAGAACAGAATCACAACCTTTGTTGCGGATAACTCCAACATCTCAAAGGACAGGTACAATGAGCTTGTTCTCAATACAGGAGAGCTTGTAATGGATATCGGCACTATCCTTGAGGGGGAAGAGGCTGTGAGAGAAGGTCTTATTGATTCTGTAGGCACACTCTCTGATGCAATTGACTGCATTTATGAGATGATAGAGAAGGATTCCTCGCAGTAACTTAATAATGCAGAAAACGGCATGGACCGCTCTTCTGCTACATATCTAACTTAATTTGACTAATTCGGAGGTTTATATGATTGATTACATAATTTCAATTGTGCAGGGTATTGTGCAGGGATTAACCGAATTCCTCCCTGTTTCAAGCAGCGGACATCTCAATATTGTTCAGCATTTATTCGGCGTTACAGAGGATAATCTTTTCTTCAATGTAATGCTTCATGTGGGTACGCTTGTATCGGTATGCGCCTTTTACTATAAGCTGATTATCCGTCTGTTCAAGGCATTTATCAGTGCGATTAAGGATATATTTACAGGCAAATTCAGCTTCAAAAATATGGACGATGACAGAAACCTGCTTGTGATGCTCGTCATAGGTCTTTTGCCCTTGTTCCTCCTGTTTGTTCCTATCGGCAACGATATGAAGCTTAAGGACTTGGCTGATGTTTTCACGGGCGATCCTAAATATTTTATAGTTACGGGTATTTCTCTGCTTGTAACAGCAATACTTCTGTTCGCAGGTATTATGATGAACAAAAGACGCGAGCGGCTGATCTCCGAAGGTAAGGTAAGTGCAAAAGAGCGCTATACTGTTTTGGACGCCGTTACAGTCGGCTGTGTTCAGGTAGTTGCCGCACTTTTCCCCGGACTCTCCCGTTCGGGATCAACCCTTGCCGCAGGTCAGAGCAGAGGTATCAGCAAGCAGAACGCTCTTGACTATACCTTTGTGTTGGCAATTCCCTCTATCCTTGCTGCCGCTGTTCTGGAGCTTAAGGATGCAGTTACTGCCGAGGGCGGAATTGATGTTAGCGTAGGTCCTCTGCTTGTGGGTATGATTACAGCCGCTGTTGTGGGATACCTGTCGATTGCTTTGTTCAAATGGCTTCTCAAAACCGACAAAACCTACATATTCGTTATCTACACAGCAATTGTCGGAATTGCCGTTATCACAGTAAGCATTATTGAAATGGTAACCGGTAACACTGTTACATTTGTTAATTAGTTTAATTTCTTAAGAGAATTATAAATCGGAGGAAACTTTTTTGGCTCAAAAGAAAAGTACAAAAAAGCGTACTGCAACGCAGAGCAAAGGCAGAAGCAGTACAGCAAATTCTAAAAGAAAAACCTCAAGCAGCAAAGGCAGTGCTGAGACAGTACAGTCCGGGGGAATGAACCCGCAGGTTAAGGCTATTCTCCTTTTGGCGTCTGCCGTGCTTCTTTTGGCGCTTGTAATATTTAAGGGTGAGCATTTCTGGAGCAACCTCCGTGGCTTTATGTACGGAGTCTTCGGCTTCGGATTTGTACTCATACCCTTTTTGCTTGGCTACCTTGCAATAATGACTGCAAAGGAAAAGCGTATCTCAAGGCTTACCGCTAAGCTTTTGCTTTCAGCATTTATAATTATCCTTGTGTCGTCGCTTTTCTTCCTTTTCGGAAAAGGCGATTACAAGGAGGCTTCTTTCTTCGGCGCAATGGGACTTTCCTATAAGGATTCCTTTGAGACCGCTGACGGAGTTGGGGGAGGTATCATAAGCTGTATCTTAGGCTATCCTCTTGTTAAGCTTTGCGGTGACAACTTCCTGCCAAAGTTTATTGTTATACTTCTGCTTATTGTAAGTATACTTTTGCTTACAGGGATTTCTCTTGTGGATATTGCTAATGTCGCAAAGAAGCAGATGTCTTACCTCAGACATCCAAGAAGGAATATGGTGCTTCCTGATGATGAAGAGTATGCGGAGGAGCTCCCCGCTCATACCGAAAAGCCTCGCAATAAGCACGGAGCAAGCAGAATTGATATTCCTCTTGCCACAGATAGCAAAAAGTCAAAGGAAAAGGAATTTGCAGAGCCCGACGATGTGCTGACAAACGACGATTCAGCCGCCGCACAGTCAGACGCATCGGATAAGCTGATTAACTCAATTCTCATTGCCAATGAGGAATACACAGGCGAGGATGAGAGCAAGGCTTCTATTCTCGCCAGAGAAATTACACGGCAAAAGGGCAAGGAGCGCATGACCGAGGGAGCTAAACAGCCTGACCCTGAGACAGTTTCCGTTGACCCTGAGGAAACTCCTGTTGATATTGATAAAGAAACTGCCTGTGTTGAGGACGAGGTCAAGAAGGCAGAGACAAACCGCTCTGTTCCCCGGTACACATTCCCGCCGGTAAGGCTTCTCCGACAGTCCTTTGACAGCAACGACGAAGACGCAATGCGCGAGCTTCAAGATAACGCAACAAAGCTTATTGATACCTTAAAGAGCTTCGGCGTAGAGGTATCTATCAGCAACATTTGCCGCGGACCGTCAGTAACTCGCTATGAGCTGAAGCCTGCCCCCGGCGTTAAAATCAACAAGATTACTAACCTTGCAGACGATATCGCTCTGAGCCTTGCGGCTGAGGGCGTTCGTATCGAGGCGCCCATACCCGGCAAATCTGCCGTAGGTATTGAGGTGCCCAATAAATATGTAAGCTCGGTTTCAATGCGTGAGCTTATCGAATCCTCAGAATTCAGAAATGCCAAGAGCAAGCTTACCTGTGTTTTGGGCAAGGATATATCAGGTAATATTGTAACAGCTGATTTGGCAGCAATGCCTCACTTGCTGATTGCAGGTACAACCGGCTCCGGTAAATCTGTATGCGTTAACTCTCTGCTGATGAGCATACTCTTTCGTGCAACTCCCGACGAGGTCAAGCTTTTGCTTATAGACCCTAAGATGGTTGAGTTTTCCAAGTATAAGGGCTTACCTCATCTGCTCATTCCTGTTGTCTCCGATGCCAAAAAGGCGGCAGGCGCACTTAATTGGGCGGTTACCGAAATGATGCAGAGATACAAGATGTTCTCTGAATACGACTGCAAGGATATAAACTCCTTTAACAGCTTGGTTGAGTCCAATCAAAAGTATATTGAAGAGAATGAGGGCAGTGAGGAAGAGGTATGTATGGAGATTAACGGTCTCCCTGTGCCCACCGAAAAAATGCCCAGAATCGTAGTTGCCATTGATGAGTTTGCCGATTTGATGATGGTTGCCGCAAAAGAGGTGGAGGACGCTATCTGCCGTTTGGCACAGATGGCACGTGCCGCCGGTATGCATCTTGTAATCGCAACACAGAGGCCTACCGTCAATGTTATTACAGGTCTTATTAAGGCAAATATCCCCTCGCGAATTGCTCTTAAGGTTAGCTCCTTTGTTGACTCCAAGACCATACTGGACTTCGGCGGAGCAGAAAACCTCATCGGCAAGGGTGATATGCTCTTCTCTCCCATAGGCTCCTCCAAGCCTCAGCGCGTGCAGGGCTGTTACGCATCCGACGCCGAGATTGAGGGCGTTACCGATTACATAAAGAAACAGCACCGTGCTCAGTACAACGAAGAGGTAGAGGAGAAGATTCGCCGTATTGCCGCCGAGGAGCTTGGCAAAAAGGGCAAGGATACCTCTGACGATGATGACTCCGACGGCGCTTTTGACGATAAGATTGAAGAAGCAATCAAGTGTGTTGTAGATGCCGGACAGGCTTCGACCTCGCTTCTCCAAAGAAGGCTTAAGGTGGGCTACGCAAGAGCCGGAAGAATGATAGATGACCTTGAGCGAATGGGTGTTGTAGGACCTTACAACGGAGCAAAGCCCAGAGAAGTGCTGATAACCTATCAGGATTGGCTTGAGCGAAACAATATCACCGATTAAAAAAAAGATTGACTCACAGTCTGACTTTACTATACTTGTACCATAAATTCAAACATAAAAGGAATGATATCAATGAACGTTTATGACGAACTGAAAGCAAGGGGAATTATTGCTCAGTGCACTAACGAAGAGGAGGTAAAGAAACAGCTCGAATCAGGTCCTGTTCGTTTTTATGTAGGCTTTGATCCCACAGCTGATTCTCTTCATATCGGACACTTTATTCCCATAATTCTGATGTCTCATCTTCAGCGCGCCGGCCATGTTCCCATCGCTCTCTTCGGCGGCGGTACCGGTGTTATCGGTGATCCTTCCGGCAAGAGCGATATGAGAAAAATGCTGACTCTGGAGGATATAAACCACAATGTGGAGTGCTTCAAGAAGCAGATGTCAAGGCTCATAGACTTTACAGATGACAAGGCTATTATCGTAAATAACGCCGACTGGCTTCTTGACCTTAACTATGTAGACTTTATTAAGAAGGTCGGTGTTCACTTCACAATCTCCAAGATGCTTTCTGCCGAGTGCTACAAGCAGAGAATGGAGAGAGGGCTCACCTTCTTCGAGCTTAACTATATGCTGATGCAGAGCTATGATTTTTATGTGCTCAATCAGAAGTACGGCTGTATGATGGAATTGGGAGGAGACGACCAGTGGAGCAATATGATAGGCGGTGTAGAGCTTATCAGAAGAATTGCCGCTAAGGAGGCTGAGGAGACAGGCAAGCCTGTACCCGAGTCAACAAAGGTTAACGCCTTTACCTGCTCGCTGCTTCTTACCTCAGAGGGCAAGAAGATGGGCAAAACCGAGAAAGGCGCTCTCTGGCTTGACCCGGAGAAAACCTCTCCCTACGATTTCTATCAGTATTGGAGAAATGTCGACGACGCCGATGTTATCCGTTGCCTGAAGATTCTCACATTCATTCCCCTTGAAGAGATTGAAGAGATTGCAAAGCTTGAGGGCAGTGAAATCAACAAGGCAAAAGAGATTCTCGCCTTTGAGGTAACAAAGCTTATCCACGGCGAAGAGGAAGCGCTGAAGGCTCAGCAGACCGCAAGAGCTCTTTTCTCAAACGGCGGTGATATTGAGAATATGCCTTCTACCGAGCTTGCAGCTGAGGATTTCATCGACGGCAAAATCTCAGTTCAGGATTTGCTTGTAAAATGTTCTCTTGCTCCTTCTAAGGGTGAGGCAAAGCGCCTTATTAAGCAGGGCGGTGTTGCAGTTGACGACGAAAAGGTAACATATATGTTTGCCGAGCTTGGAGCAGAAAGCTTCTTAAAGGGTTATGTTGTCATTAAAAAGGGTAAAAAGGTCTTTCATAAGGCTATTATTAATAACTGATAAGGAGATAGAAAAATGAAAAAGTTTATTTCGGATTTCAAGGCTTTTATTTCTAAAGGCAATGTAGTTGATTTAGCTGTTGCCGTTGTTATCGGCGCTGCATTTCAGGGAATTATCAACTCTGTAGTAAATGATTTGATTATGCCTTTCATTTCACTTATTACCGGCGGTATTGATTTTTCTAACTGGTATGTAGTTCTCGGTGATAACCCCAACAATCTGTCTACCTATGCAGAGCTGAAAGATGCCGGCATTGCAACATTTGCATACGGTAATCTGATTGCTGCAATTATCAACTTCCTCATCATTGCGTTTGTTGTATTCCTTCTTGTAAAGGCAATTGCAAAGGTTCAGAATCTCGTTCCTAAGAAGAAAGAAGAGCCTAAGGCACCCACAACCAAGAAGTGTCCCTTCTGCTGCACAGAGATTGACATCAAGGCAACCCGTTGCCCCCATTGCACATCTGAGCTTCCCGAGGAAGAAGAAAAGAAAGAGTAATCCATATATTCAAATACACTTAAGGCGAGATGAAAAATTCATCTCGCCTTTTCTCGTAGTATTATAGGTAAAACAAATGGGGAGAAGAGTGTGTTCATTAAGCCCCAAATAGAGCCGCTATAAACTATCTGTTTGGACCGTATCTGTTCGGTACGAAGCAAAGATAATAAGCACAAAAAGACCGCTTGAGCCTTTGCCCAAGCGGTCAGTTCATATGTACCTATTACCAATTTCTGTTTGCTCTTGCCTTAATTCTCTCGTATCTTGCTTTCTTCTTCTTTTTCTCTGCAGAGAATACAAACCAGAAGGAAGCGACCATAAAGATTATCATAATTGCAAGCCAAACAATGAATGTTACAGAGCGGTTTGAACCTGTTTCAACGGTTTCGCCGGACTGAACATTTACCCCCTCCAAAGCCTTGGAGGAAAGCTGTACGGACTTATATACCATCTCGGTAGACTCGGTAGCAGAAACAGATGCATCTGTTGCGGCAGTAGAGGACTGTGTATTTTCGGGCTTAGTTGCTGATTCAACACCGTTTGACTTGTTGCTGTTGGGGTTTTCTAAAGCAGTTGAGCTGAAGAGTGCAGCGTATGTAAGCTCGTCCACTTCGCCGGTAGAGTCAAGACCGTTGTGAAGCTGGAACTCGGCAACAGCCGACTCGGTCATATCGCCGTAGTAGCCTGTTGCGTCATCGTTGAAGTAGCCAAGACCTGCGAGTGCATTCTGAATCTCATATACTCCGTCGCTGAAGTCGCCGTTTGTATAGGTTGTAGATGAGCTCTCGACAGTTGTGTCTGTTGCGGAGTCTGTAGGCTCTGCGGTTTCTTCGTTTTCGACCTCAGCAGGTGTTCCTGTGGGTGCGGAAGAAGAGAAGAGAACGTCCATATCGGAGCCTGCTATTCCGTCAACATAAAGTCCTGCGGCTTCCTGAAAGCGTCTGTAAGCAGCTTCTGTCTGGTCACCGAAGTATCCTGTAACCTCGCCTGCGTAGAAGCCAAGCTCAATAAGTCTGTACTGAATCTCAATAACCTTGTCGCCCATAGAGCCGTTCTTGTAAACAGTAGGTGTTGAGCTTGATGCTCCGGAAGAACCGGAAGAGGAAGATTCGGATGCAGTACCTGAATTACCTGAATCGGCAACACCGCTTGTGTCTCCCGGTGCAGATGAAGAAGCACCTGTTGAGTCAAGATAATAGGAGATGCCGTCAACCGTAATGTAAGTATCGGTGAGGTATTCGCCGTTTTCGTAGTAGTAATAGTTTCCGTTGAAGTATTCCCAGCCTGTAGTGGGGTAGGAGACGCCGGCAACCTTAAACCAATTAGTCCAGCCTTTGCTGTAAGCGGATTGGTAGCAAACACCGTAGTCTTCACTCCTTGCGTCAACAGCCATACCGCCGCCGACATAAACGCCTACATGACCGGGTTCATAAAGTCCGAGACCGTGGATATTGGGAATACCGTTATAAACAGAGCCTGTTTCGGGAGAAGAGCCCATCATATCCACACGGCTGCCTGTGCCTGAATACATATAAATAAGTCCCGAACAGTCAACAGCACCAACACTTGCCGCACCGTAAACATATGACCAACCGCTGTAATAAGCATTCAAAGCATGCTCGGCAAGTCCTGTGCCTGTGCCTGCGGCAGAAGCACCGGTGATGCCGACCATAAGAATCGTCAGTATCACAGCCAATACTAAAAACAAGGAAAGAACTTTTTTTATTTTAAGCATAGTATGAAAAACCTCCAAATGGTAAAAACGCAAAATTATGTGTGTTTCAGACAAATTGATTACAAACTGATAAATGTCAGTTACAACTTTGTAAACATTATAACACCGTTGCTGAGTAAATGCAACCCTTTTGGAAAAGAAAAGTGCCAAAAAGACAATAAATATAGTAAACAAATTGTGAATTTATAGAAAATATACAAAATATTGTGGTGCAAGTCGGTGTGTTACAATTTGTTACCAATAAATACCACAGACAATCTGAGTAAATAGTATAAAGATTCAAAATTTATAAATTATAATGAAAGGAAAACTTGACAATAAGAATATCGTATGCTAAAATAACCCTTGCACGAATACGGAGAGGTGTCCGAGCGGTTTAAGGAGCTAGTCTTGAAAACTAGTGATACCGAAAGGTACCAAGGGTTCGAATCCCTTCCTCTCCGCCAAAAATTAATACAACACATTTGTGTGGTAGATATATTCACCATAAACGGAGGATTACTCAAGTGGTGAAGAGGCTCCCCTGCTAAGGGAGTAGGTCGGGTAACCGGCGCGAGAGTTCGAATCTCTTGTCCTCCGCCAAAAATGACCGTCATTTCGATATAACGGAATGACGGTTATTTTATACCAAATATTAGTGCTTCACAGGCTTTTCGAAGCAAAGGCCGAGCAATTATTCTTCTATTTCAAATTGAAATCCTTAGAAGATTAGTAAATGTTAGATTATAGTCATAATCGTTGAATTGTAGCCATTCATCGTGATAATATTGACAAGCAATTCTCTTATGGCAACAGATTAATATAATAGTTTTTTCGGAGGTAGTAAATATGTCAATTGAAAAAGTAAAAGAGTATTTTGAATCGGTTGGAATAGATAACCGAATAAAAGAATTCAACGAATCCAGCGCAACCGTGGAGCTTGCCGCTCATGCGCTGGGATGTGCTCCCGAGAGAATAGCAAAAACACTATCTTTTAAGCTGAAGGACGATTGCATACTTATTGTAACTGCGGGAGATGTCAAAATCGACAATTCAAAATATAAAGCACAGTTCGGTTCGAAAGCAACTATGCTCAAATTTGATGAAACAGCCCGGCTTATAGGCCATGCTGTCGGCGGGGTTTGTCCGTTTGCGGTAAATGACGGAGTAAAGGTTTACCTCGATGAATCGCTGAAGAGATTTGAAACGGTATTTCCGGCGTGCGGCAGTTCAAACAGCGCAATTGAGCTCACGATATCCGAGCTTGAAAAGTATTCGGAATTTATTGCTTGGGTAGATGTTTGCAAGCCTAAAAACTAATAGAGTTTTCGTTCTTTATCTATTGTTGATTTGAAATATAGCAGGGTTTTCATCTGCATCAGAGCTGTTTTAGCTGTCATATATGAAGGATATTTTACTTCACATCCCGCCTTATGCAAATTAAACCTTGTGTTGACATCTTGTTGCCTTGAATGTTACAATTTATATGCAGATAAATACTTATAATTTTTGGGAGTGGTTCGGATGAAAAGAAGGAAAGTACTTTTTGCTGTGTTGTGTTTGCCTCTATGTCTGTCGTTATTTGCATGCTTTGATACGTTAGACGGCGATAATATGGAAAAAACCTACACATTAACCGAAGTGCTCGAAAATATGAACGCCGAATGTAATATTTCGCCTGACGAGATGAAAGTGATTGAGGATAAAGATTCACTTGACCTTTATTATTCCATAGCCCCTGAAGATGTAGCTTCCTTTGCCGCCGAGACAACCAAGAATTCTGCCGAAGATGTTACCGAGATTATTTTGATAGAGGCTGTGGACAGCGACGCTGCAAGCCGAGTTTATGACAAGCTTATGATTCGATATAATTCTCAGCGTGATTTGTGTGCAAGCTATTCTCCCGAGCTTCTTGCCGTTGTAGACGAAAGCAAGGTTGAGATTCACGATAATATCGTAAGCCTCATTATCAGCGAGAATTATTCCGAGCTTTCAGCCTGCTTCAAGGAGCATGTTGATTACATAGCATAATAAGTTTCAGCCGTAACGATTATTGATAAAACCGTTGCGGCTTTTTATATTATGTGATAAAATATAAATCTATTTTATTTTGCAAAAAGGTAAGGATTATGGACTACAACGCAATTAAAGAAAATTATTCCAATATGAACAATATGCAGAGAGAAGCGGTGTTTCATACCGAAGGACCTCTGCTTATTCTTGCCGGTGCAGGTTCCGGCAAAACAACGGTTCTTGTTAACCGCATCGCATACATTCTTCAGTGTGAGCTTGCACGCCCTTGGCAGATACTGGCGATTACCTTTACCAATAAAGCTGCAAGAGAGCTGAAAGAGCGTATTTGTCTCACTGTACCTGAGGGCGGTGAGGATATCTGGGCGGCAACCTTTCACTCGGTCTGCTCCCGAGTGCTTCGCCGCTTCGGAGACAGAATAGGCTATGATTCACACTTCACAATTTACGATACAGACGACCAGCGCAAGGTGATGAAGGATATACTCAAGTCTATGTCAATTGACGAGAAAATTCTGCCTCACAGAAGTGTTTTGGCGGCTATCTCCGTGGCTAAGGATGAGATGAAAACTCCCGAAGACCTTATGTCAGAAGCCGGCTTTGATACAAGAAAGGTGACTATTGCCAAGGCTTACGGTAAATATCAGGCTCAGCTTCGTACGGCAAACGCAATGGATTTTGACGATATGCTCCTGAATACCGTGCGGCTTTTTGAGACTTGTCCCGATGTACTGGAGATTTATCAAAATCAGTTCAGATACATAATGGTAGACGAGTATCAGGACACAAACCGAGTGCAGTATCGCTTTGTCAGTCTCCTTGCCCAAAAGAGCCGTAACCTATGCGTAGTAGGTGACGACGACCAGAGTATATATCGCTTCAGAGGTGCAACTATCGAGAATATTCTCTCCTTTGAGCACACCTTCGAAAACGCAAGGGTAATCCGCCTTGAGCAGAACTACCGTAGCACAAAGACAATTCTTGCAGCCGCAAACGATGTTATTGTAAATAACAAAGAGCGCAAGGGCAAAACCCTCTGGACAGAAAACGAAGAGGGTGAGAAGATTGAGCTTCACACCGCCGCTGATGAGCGCGACGAGGGAATGTTTATTGCAAAGACAATTACCGATATGGTAGCGAAGGGATACAGCTTCTCGGACTTTGCTGTGCTTTACCGAATGAATGCACAGTCAAACGCAATTGAGAATGCTCTGACACGTTCGGGAATTCCTCACAGAATAGTCGGCGGTCACCGCTTTTTAGACCGTGAAGAAATCAAAGATATGCTGGCTTATTTACAGCTTATCAGCAATCCCCGTGATGATGTAAGGCTTACGCGAATTATCAATAAACCCCGCCGTGCCATAGGGGATACCACCGTGGCAAAGGTTTCTTCAATTGCTTCTGCCCTTGGCGAGAGTATGTACGATGTAATCAAAAACGCTTCGGATTATCCCGACCTTGCCAGAAGTGCCGCTAAGCTCTCAGAGTTTGCCGGATTGATTGACGGATTTATTGAGGCTTCTCTCTCTAACGATTATTCTCTTGCAGAATTATATTCCTTGGTGCTTGAGCATACCGACTACAAGGCTTACCTTAAAGCCGAAAAGGAAAACGGCGATGAGCGTATTGACAATGTAGACGAGCTTATGTCAAACATTATCAAGTTTGAAGAGGACTACGGTGACGAGGCTACGCTCTCTGCATTCCTCGAAGAAATTGCCTTGCAGACAGACCTTGATAATCTTGATACAAGCGCAGACGCGGTTACTATGATGACTATGCACAGCTCAAAGGGCTTGGAGTTTCCCGTGGTGTTTATAGGCGGAATGGAGGAGGGCATATTTCCGTCATTCCAGGCTGTTTACAATCCCGATGAGCTGAACGAGGAGCACCGACTTGCTTATGTTGGAATTACAAGAGCAAAGAAAAAGCTTTTCCTTATCCACGCCCAGAGCAGAATGTTATACGGCTCAACTCAGCACAACAACATCTCCCGCTTCTGCACAGAGATATCCGATTCCCATTTGAACAAAACCGGTATGACCAAGGCAAACGCTGCCTCTGTTGACAGAGCGTCATCCTCTGAGGGTAAGTTTAATCCCTTTGCTTTTAGTGCGGCTAACCGCCAAAAGAGCACAGCCTCAACTGCTTCTTCTGTCAGCTACGCAGTAGGGGATAAGGTATTGCACAAGGTTTTCGGCACAGGTATGATTTTAAGCGCAACGCCAATGGGCAACGACACAATGCTTGAGATTGCCTTTGATAAGGTGGGTACAAAAACTCTGATGGCAAACTTCTGCAAAATGGAGAAAATCTAAATTCATTACCGTAAAAGTAATATGCACCCCAAAAGTCAGACACTTTTGGAGGTGCATATTTTTTTGCTAATAAGCAGTAAAAGCAGTCAAAAAAATACCTATTATATTTTTATCTAAAATGCTAAGCATAATAATAAAACAAACTGTTACGAGAGGTTTATATATGAAAGTTAAAGAGCTTTTTATGAGGTACAGACCATATATCACTCTGATTATGATTACAGAGGCTTTAGGTTTTGCATCGTCTATGGTTAGCAGAGAGGGACTCAAAAATTACAGCGATGTGCCTAAATCCACGCTTACTCCGCCTGATTGGGTTTTCTCTGTGGCTTGGGTGATTCTGTATGCCCTTATCGCTGTTGCCGCCGCGAGAATTTACAAAAGCGACAAGTCTAAGAGCCGTACCTGTGCGCTGTGGCTTTTCGGAATAGGCATTGCCTTGAACTTCCTGTGGAGTCCCATATTTTTCGGCTTAGGACTGTACGGCGTTGCCTTTGTATGGCTGATGATTCTTTGGTCAGTATCCGTTGCAACAGCGATATCCTTTCTGGTGATAGACAAACCCGCAGGATTTTTAATGATTCCCTATATTCTCTGGCTTACCTTTGCCGCATATCTCAACCTAATAACATTTATATTAAACAGATAGGGTAATCACAAATTCTCAGTAACTCCATAATATAGCAGTAAGCCGACTCATTGTGCCTGTGTGAGGATAAAGCGCAGCTTTATCCACGGCGGTACAGGGCGCTTGCAAAAAAATATATTTGGAGGTAGTTCTATGGATGAATTCACCAATGCCGCTGACATGAGTACAACGGCAGAAAACGAAAGCTGTCCTCAGTCAGTATGTATAGATGCGCTGAGAGTTTATGACAGTTGCAGCGACAAAGATTGCTTAGATGATCTGAGAGTTTACTTTACAGAATCGGCGCAATGCGTAATAGACACCGCTCAAAGCGTCAGAATAAAAGACGCAGAAGTACTGTGCGTGTTGACAGATTTGGAAGCCGTACCCTTCCACAAGGGATTCTATTCTGTCGATATGACCTTCTTCTTCGAAATATGCCT
>JBJEOT010000006.1:0-47299 GCA_051880855.1 Ruminococcus sp. | reverse complement strand
CAAACACCGCACCTTAGGCGTTAAGGGAGAAGAGGAGCTTATCGGCTCAGGCATTTCTTTCTGTGCTGTTTGCGACGGTGCATTTTATAAGGACAAAGAGGTTGCCGTTATCGGAGGCGGAAACTCCGCATTGGTTGAGGCAACGCTTCTTGCAGAGACTTGCCGGAAGGTAACTGTCGTGCAAAACCTTGACCGCCTTACAGGCGAACAAAAGGTAGCAGACGCACTCCTTAGCCGTGAAAATGTTGAGGTCATTTACTCCACGGTTGCAGAGGAGTTTATCAGCGAAAACGGAGAGCTTAAAAAGGTTATTCTCCGCTCTGAAAACGGAGCAAGCACCCGAGAGCTTACAGTTGACGGAGTATTTGTTGCTATCGGTCTTGAGCCGGACACGGCACCATTTAAGGATATAACAACCCTTGACTCTTACGGCTATATTGTCTCCGGAGAGGATTGCCTTACCGACACAGAGGGAGTTTTCGTAGCCGGTGACTGCCGCAAAAAGCAGATTCGTCAGATTACAACCGCAACAGCCGACGGAGCTGTTGCCGCTCTCACAGCCTGCAAATACCTTGACAGATAGCCCCTCCGGAAAGGCTTAAGCTAACACAGTAAAACGGGCTGTAAAAAAGTGTAGACCGCACAAAGCCCGATATATAAAGGTTTATTAATACAAAAAACAGCATTAAGGCACACAAAACAATAAAAATATCAGAAAAAATGTTTTATGCTATGAATAAACTTCGCCGCTCGGCGTACCTTTGTACGCCTTCGGGTAACCAATAACAAGGCTTTGGCCTTGTTATTGCTCAGTTTATCCATTCTACGCTTTTTTCTAACCCCCTAAAAATGGGCTGTAAAAAACGAAAGTTTTTTACAGCCCATTATATGTATTGATTAGATTATGAGAAAGTGTATGTACTGCAGGTTAGGCTCTTGCCTGAACCGCCGGAAATATAGTATCCGACACCGTTTTCTCCGGTAAGAGATATGTCAACAGTCTGAGATCCACCGTTGTTTCCGTTATTGAAGATAATTTTATCAAAAGCAGATGGGTCATAGGTAACGGAGTAGATTTTCTGGTTCTGGCTGTTTGTTTTGACATAAGTCATATCTACACCGGGCCAAGCTCCCATATTAGCGTTGGTTGAGGAATTCCAAAGGTAAGCTTTGACTGTTGACCAGCTTTTGTTGTTGGTAAAGTAAACTGTAACCTCTTCGCCTGTGGGGGGGAGTGTTGAGCTTCCGCCGTTATTCTTCTTCATTGTGTTGTAGTCTGTAAGTGCACCGTTGATTGCGTTGTAAGCGTTTGTTATCTCGGTAACAGACATTGAAGAAACCGGCTTATCCTTGTATGCATAGTACTGCTTCTTAAGAGCCATATATGCATCGTAGGAGGCGTATTTGTACTCAGCGGACAGAGCAGATTTAACTGTGGAGATAAGCGTTGTAAGCTCAGAGGAAGAAGCTCCGACCGATGCAAGCTGAGATGTTTTATCTTCAATGGGGAAGCTGTCAATAATATTAGCAACTCTCTTCTGAACTGCTGTTGCATCGCGAACATTTACCGCTGAGTCACCTGTAACATTTGCCTGTATGAATGCCTTGCCCTCAAGGGTGATGATACCCGCAGAATGCTTCTGGATTGCAGTTGCGTCCTTGATATTCACATCGCCGTTTAAGTCTGCATCTCCGTAGATGTACTCGCCGTCAGGCTCTGATGAAGGAGATGTGGGCCGGGGATCTGTTACAATAGGAGTCTCTGTAGCGGTCGGCTCTGTCGTGTCCTCGGAGGGCTGAGGCTCTGTGGGAACTGTAGGTCTTACCACAGGCTCTGTCACAGTGTAGCTTCCCTCAACATCGGTAACAACGCTGAATTTATACTTGGTAAAGTTTGCTTCGGTCATTGCAAGGTCAATGGTCTTACTGCCCGAGCCGTTGGTGAAGATTATCATATCAAAGGCGTCTCCGCCGGGAATACTCACGGAGTACTTGCCGTCTGAGCCCTTTGTCATAAGAAGGCCCGGCCACTCAAAGGGTGTGTTGGTGGATGTCCACACATAAGCGTAAACCGTCGACCAATTGTTGGGATTCTCATAGACAATTTTGTCTGAGCCGACAACGATTTTGCAGTTGTTTACTTCGTAGATATCTGTGCCGATTCTGCCCAGAGTTGCATCGTTAAAGAAGAAATACATCTTTGTGAAGTCAACAGGGACCTCACAGGAGTATGTTCCGTCAGACTGCTTCTCCATAAGTATTCCGGGGTACTTGGTTGCGTTGCCGTCTTCATCAAATGCATAGCAGTAACCGTACTCAGGGTTCTTTGAAAGACTGCTGATATCAACATTTACCTGTGCAACTTCTGTATTTGCGTCATCGTCTCCGCCGATATCGTTCTTGCTGAGAGTCTCTCCGCTCTGGTCGATAAAATAGCAATAGAGGGGAAGATACTCGTTAGTGCAAAGGTCGGTGCCGTTGTAAACAACAGCGTCTTCGTAAACATCAACAAAGTAGCCCTGTGACTTATCCTCATACATTGTGTAGTCCATTGCTCCGCCTACAATCTGAGTAGGACTGGAGAGTGAGGGAATATGAATTGTGTAACAGGTTTCGCCGTCACGGTTATCAATGTTGTAGCCGTATTTGAAGTCAAGGTGAGTATGACCTGAGATGAAGTGAACCTCGGGGTTTGCCTCTAAAAGGCTAATAAGGCGTTTTACCTGAGGATAGGTCTGCTGAAGTCCACCTGCGTAAAGAGGAAGCACCTTATCGTCGCCTGCACCGTAGCTCTCGATAAGAGCGTGCTCATAGATAAAGATATTCTTTCCGTCGTTCTTATATTTGTTAAGAAGCCCCTCAAGCCAGTCAAGCTGAGCAGTAGTAAACTCGCCGGATTCATTAGGGCTGGAGTCAAGCTCCAATACCATAAAGATAAAGTGGTCGCCGTTGGGGGCGGTTATCTCATAGTAGCTCTCCTCCTGCATTTTCTCGGTCTGAACATTCAGTCCTGTGGCGGTTTTGTAGGTGTTAATTCCGTATGTATAGGGAACATCAGCCGCCTTATCTCCGTCAGACTTTGTCTCGTGGTTTCCGATTGTTTCATAGATGGGATTACAATAGCTTGAATTTGCAATAACCTTCTGATATGCTGCCCACTCTGTTGCGTACAGGCTTGCATAACCGTTGATTGCATCACCGCAGACGGTGACAAAATCCAAATCTCTGTCAGCAGCCGCCTCAAGTGCCTGTGAAAAATGCAGCTCACTGTAAGTGTAGTAAGGCGGATTCTGCTTGTGAATATGAATGTCGGAGAAGGCTGCGAAATCATACTCTTTGTCGCTTTCGGAATACTTAAACTGCTTCGACTGAGGAATACTGTAAACCGCAGAAGCGGAAGCCACGGCCTTTGAAGCAGGCTCTGAGGTGCTCTTGATTGCAATAAGCTTGGTTGCTCCTGCAGGGATAACGGTAAACTCATCAAAGGCAAAGCTCTTTGAATCTCGGTTTAATGTCATTGTGGTAATCTCGGCAAAGCCGTCAAGTGCCACGGTGTCATCTGCCCAGTAGAACCAATAGGTGCCGTAATCCGCAGTAGAGGCAGCTTCAAGCTTAACCTTACCTTCGGCATAACCGGCGTTATTGTATAGATAGTTGTAGGTAAGCTTAACTGAGCTTGCGGCAGAAACGCCCACAAAGCCAAGTGTTGCTGCCGACATCAGCATCATCACAATAAGCAAAAGTGAAATTGCTTTCTTTGTCAGTTTCATAATTAATCCTCCTGTAGTGCCTCTGACAGACACTGTTATTCAAAGGAATTATAACATTAAAAGGCGATAATTTCCATTAACAAAATCAATAGAATTATCGCCCTTTATATGTGCAACTTGCGTTTATGTCAAATTATTATCCTCGTGTAAGTCCAAATCTTCGCCACTATACTTGCTTTCTTTAGCTTTTACCTCTGTATTTGCCAAAGTCCCGGTCTTGCATTTCTTTTTCAGAACACTTTCGGCAACGCAAAGGCATACAAACAACACAATGCCCACAGCAGTAACGGTTATGCCGAGGTAAAGCCCCGGAGTAGTATAGCGAAGCTCAATACTGTGCTCACCGCTGTCAAGCTCAAAGGCAATGAAGGTCTCTGCTACGGGAGTTATCTTCACCTCTTTGCCGTCAACATATGCTGTCCATCCCTCATCGTAGAGCACCGAGGTGGTAAAAAGTCCGGCTTCTTTCACATCTATATTTCCCTTTACCTCCCTGTTTGTCCACTCTGTAAGTGTCATTGTACTCTCAGAGAGCTTATCTCTTCCTCGTGAAAAAGCTTCGTCGTCAAGCTTCAGAAGATAAGTAGTGATGTGGTTATTTATGCCGTTTTTTAGGGGCAGTTCAACCTTAACCGTATCGCCCTTCTTGAGACTGCCTACAACACTTACATTAGCGTAGGACGAAATCAGAGTAAAGGGGTTATCCTCGTCGCCGTTAATATATATGTTCACCTCATCTTTTGCCGATGAATAGAACATACAGTAATAGTTTCCGTCTTCCTCAACAGTATACTCCGCATACACAGGAGCAACCTTTTCGCCGTCAGACTCCACAGGTTTTTTCGTTAAGTCTATGCTGTAATAATAGTCAAAATCCTCAAGCTCCTCAATAAGCTCGCCGTACTCTCCGTAAAGGGGCTTTGAAGGTGTTAAGACTTTGAGCACCTCTCCCTCACCGGTTGCAAGGGAGAACATAGCATTCTGACCGTTCACAGGAAGGAACTTTTTATCGTGAAGCTCAAAGCTCAAAAGGTCGGTTGACGCCATATATCCCATAGGTACATAGGCGCTGTTTTCATAGAGAGTGCACTCGTCGGTTGTGGCGACAACCTGTCTGTACTCATTGTCCGCTGCCTTTTCGCCGTCTCTTGCTATAAGGTATTTAATATTGAGGAAAAGGTCTGTAACGGGAGATGCTTCCAGATAGGTATATACATTGTTTGCCTTTGACGCGGCAAGTCCGAATTCCGCAAAGAAATCGGGATAGCTCTTGTCGCACATAGAGTTAAAGGTGCTGATACCGAACTCGCCGTAGAGCGCACCGTCGTTGAGGGTGTAGGGACTGCAAAACTCTGTGCGGTATAGCTCGCTGTCATAGTCCTCTTCGGCAATTGCCAAAAGCTCACTCACCTCGCTGTAATCCTGGGGATAATCATCTAAGGATGCGCTTGAGACAAAAGAAACACCGTAAAGCGCGCTCAGAGACATTTCACAAAGAGTGAACAAACAGAGCAGAACGGACAGTACCGCCATCTTAAGCTTTCCTTTTCTGTAAAGGAAAAAGCCAAAGATAATGACCGCCGCGCCGACAGCTGTAATGGCAACAGACAGCTTTCTCTGCAGGAAAAACGCAGCCGCCAGATAAACCGCCATAAGCGCAGATGCGGCTATAAATGTTTTCTTTGAGAAAAAGTCTATCAGTGTAAAAGCTCTGTAAGCAAGAACAATTACAATGAAAGAAAAAATGAAGCTGAAACGGTAGTAAACCATTGCAGGAGTGCTCATTCCGTGCCAGATATAATTGAGCTGATTTACTACGAAGCTGAGAATCATAAAAGCGCAAAGGCTCAGGCTGACTATTTTTTCTTTCAGCTTAATCTTCTTTGTTGTAATGTAAAAGGGTATGAGCACAAGCGAAAGCACGCCGCAGGCGATATTGGGAAGTCCCGTATCAAGCTTGATAGGTCTGGTATAGGCAAGCAGATTTGTAACGGTTCTTACAATTGCCATAAGGGTGTTGACTATAACATTGCCGTCTTTGTAGCCGTAGCCGTAGTTAACCGTATATTCAAGGGGAAATTCACTTAAGGCGCCTGCTGAATCGGAGCTTGAAAGCGCCAAATATGCGGGCACGGTAACAAAGGCTGTAAGCATAAAGGCAACAGCGGTATAAAGCACCATCTTGCCTGCGTTTTTCAGGCTCTCTTTCATACTTACAAAGGAAACGACCGTGTAGCAGATTGATACCAAAAGCACAAAAATGCAAACCATATAGCCTATGTAAAAGCTGAAGATAACAGAAAGAGCAAGAGAGATAATATAGAGAGAGAATTTTCTGTCTCTCAGAACGCCGATAACTCCTGCAATTACAAGAGGCATCAAAGCAAAGGTATCAAGCCACATTATATTCCAGTAATAGCCGATAACATAGGCGCAGAGAGCATACATCACAGAGAAGGTAACAAGGGATAAATCGTTCCTTTTGAATACCTTTCTCAAAAACAGAGCAAAGCTCATACCTGCAAAGCCTATTCTGAGCACAACGGTAAGCGCCAAGAAAGCCTGCAGCCAAGGAGTACCGCTTGGGATAAAGTATGTAAGCAGATACAAGGGGCAGGCAAGGTAGTTGGCTATTGTGCCGAGGAAGTTTACGCCTCCGCCCACATTAAAGGAATAGAGCATCGATGAGCCTTCCTTGAGCATTCGCTGATACTCTGCAAGGAAGGGATAATACTGGTGCCAGGAATCAATAACCGGAATCATTTGATTGCCGAAGGGATAGAATTTTCTTATGGCAAAAGCCGTAAACATAATGAGTGCCGGTACTAAAAACGAAATAATTATTAATAGATTGTTTTTAAGAAATCCCGAAAAACCCTTTGAGCTTTTCTCTCTTTTTGTAATGCTCGCCACAAAACCGCCTCCTGCCGGAATTTATGAATAAAGTATATCACTCAACTCCGCCGATGTCAAAAAATAAACGCTCATACAGGACTCACAAATTTTCTGTTGACCTTGATTTTTCAAATGCTATAATATGGATATACTATTATTGAATCAAAGGAGAGTATCATATGAAAAAGACCGTGCTGAGAAATTACGCAAAGCTCATTGCCATAAAGGGCGTAAATATTCAGAAAAATCAGGAGGTTGTCATTTTCTGTGACCTTGACCAGCCTGAGTTTATCAAAATCCTCGTTGAAGAGTGCTACCGAGCAGGAGCTTCAAAGGTAAGCGTTGAGTGGGATTATCAGCCTCTTACCAAGCTTCATACCCGTTATCAGAAGGAAAAGACTCTCTCAAAGGTTGAGGACTGGGAGATTGAGAAGATGAAGCACAGGGTTAAGGTGCTTCCTGCTCACATCTACATTCTGAGCGAAGACCCAGACGGACTCAAAGGCGTCAACCACAAAAAGCTAGCAAAGTGCAGCGGTATCCGCCGTACTGCATTAAAGCCCTACCGTGACGAAATGGACAACAAATATCAGTGGTGTATTGCCGCCGTCCCCGGCAAGGCTTGGGCAAAAAAGGTATTCCCCGAGCTTCGCACCTCCTTGGCTGTTGAGAAACTTTGGGAGGCAATTCTTCACACCTCCCGTGCAGAAAGCGATGCAATCAAAAATTGGGAAGAACACAACGCAGACCTCAAAAACCGTTACACCTACTTAAACTCACTTAAAATAAAAGAGCTTCACTATACCTCAAAAAACGGAACAGACCTGAGAGTCGGTCTTATGCCGGACAGCCGTTTCATGGGCGGCTGCGACACTCTTATTCAGAGTGACATTGATTACGACGCAAACATTCCCTCTGAAGAGGTATTTACCTCTCCCGACAAAAACCGCGCCGAGGGCGTCGTTTACTCCTCGATGCCCCTTTCTCATCAAGGCTCGCTTATCGAGAATTTCTGGTTCAGGTTCGAGGGCGGAAAAATCGTAGAAGCTCACGCCGAAAAGAACGAGGAGCTTCTCCTTTCAATACTTGATACCGACGAGGGCTCACGGCACTTGGGCGAATGTGCTTTGGTCCCCTATGACTCGCCTATCCGCAATACGGGAATTCTCTTCTACAACACTCTTTTCGATGAGAATGCAGCATGTCATCTTGCTTTCGGCGAAGGCTTTTCAAACTGTGTGGAAGGCTTTGAGAATTACTCTTTGGATGAGCTAAGAGCAAAGGGACTCAACGACAGCGTTATACATGTTGACTTTATGATTGGCACAGACGACCTTTCTATTACCGCTCTCTGCGAAGACGGCAGAGAAGTTGCCGTGTTCAAAGACGGCAACTGGGCATTCTGAGCAACTGCGATAAACAGCCTATGATAAAAACCGCACCGAGCATTACTCGATGCGGTTTTTCGTTATATTCTGTTAACTTTTCATTTTAAGCTGAAATTATCTTGAGATATGATTATCACGCTCTTGACTTGGGATTTCATCAGCTCAGATAAGGCTGTCTATATATTTTATCAGCTCGTCAAAGTTTCCCTTGGGATAGTTTGTTACAGATTCGGTGTCCTGACCTATCGCATTGCCGGTAAGCACAAACACCTTCATATTTGCCTTTGCGGCGGCTACATCCTCAACAGGGTCGTTGCCCACCATAAGGCAGTTTTCCGGCTCTACGCCAAGGCGCTTCGCAAGCTCTGTATAAAAGCTTGGATTGGGCTTGCAGTAATGACTTGTTTCGTAGGAGGTGATGAATTCAAAGTCCTCCGCCTCAAGTCCTGCCCAGCGTACTCTGCTCTGCATTGCATAAAGAGGGAAAACAGGATTGGTAGCAACTGCGGTGCGAAGTCCCTTGCTCTTTATGTAATCCACAACCTCTTTTGACTGAGAGCAGAAGCCACAGCAGTCTTTAACCTTCTGAAACTCATTATAGTAAAACGAGTCAAACTCGGCTTTATCGTTCAAAGCCTTCTCGCCGTAAGTACCGCAAAAAGACTTCCAGAAAACCTCCTCATTGGTGTGTGTGCCGTCATTTTCGGTCATTGCACCTGTACTCTTCCAAATAGCAGAGACAAGCTCCTTCGGGTCGTATCCCAGATGTGCAACCTTTGAGGCAAGGCCCTTAAAATATGCCTTAGTAAAAACATCTTGGTCCATAGGAAGCAAGGTGCCGTCTAAATCAAACAACACAAATTCTAACATACTGTCCTCCGAAAATCAGAAAAATAAATTACCGATACATTATAGACCGGCTTTTGGTTTAGGTCAAGTTCTGTAGATTAAACCAATCATGTTCGGTCCTGTGTTAATGGAAATAATGCAGCCTACATTGAAAATAATCTCAGGGCCTTCATCAATCTCGCTCTTTACCATCTCGATGAATTTCTCGTTGGCGGCAGCGTTGTTGCCCACAATGACAGCATAAGGAGCACCTGCCTTGCGCTCCTTCTTGCATCGCTCAACAACCTCTTTCATCGACTTATCCTCGCCTCTGACCTTGCCGAGAACTACGGACTCGCCCTTATCAAAGGAGATGATAGGTCTTAGTCCCAAGGCATCTCCCACAAAAGCGGAAGCTGCGGAAACTCTGCCGGATTTCTTGACAAACTTTAAGGTTCCGGGCACGAAAACTCCCTTCTGGTGGTCAAGCCAATCCTGTGCCTCGGCTAAAATCTCGTCAACGCCTGCTCCCTCGTTTGCCATTTTTGCGGCTTTGATTACAGCCATTCCGTAACACATACTGTAAGCAAGAGTATCTACAAGGTGAATGTTAAACTTGCCCTGTGCCTCAGGGTGAGCCTCGTAAAACCATTCACGGGCAAGCAAGCCGTTGTGATAGGTTGAAGAGCCCTTGGAGTTAATGGAAAAATGAATAAGGTCGGTGATGCCTTCTTTGAAGCATTCTTCAAAAAGCTCAGTATAAACCGCAGGCGATGCGGCAGCAGACATCGGGAGACCGTCTTCCTCCTCAAGCACCTTGTAGAATTCCTCTGTGGTGATGTCAACTCCGTCAAGCCACTGCCTGTCATCAAGAACAATAGGTAAAGGCAGTACCTTAATTGCAAGCTCCTGCTGTAAGCTCTTAGGAATATCCGAAGTAGAATCTGTGGATATTTTAATTCTCATATTAATTCCTCCATAATAAACAGATATTGATTTTCTGAAAATCAATAGTATAATAATATTAGAATTATTTGATACGATAGTATCTATTTTATCCGTCTGACTCTTTATAGTCAATAAATCAGAGGATAAATGATACGATTTCACAAAAAAGTATCATTAAGATCAGAGGTGCTATTTATGGCAAGAACAGCAAAAACAAGTGAATTTCTCAAGGAATGTATGGCTGACGCTCTCATCAAGCTTATGGAGACCAATCCCTTAAAGAAGATTTCCGCAGAGCAGATAGTAAGCTCGGCAGGAGTCGGCAGGGCAACCTGGTTTCGCAATTTCAGCTCAAAGAGCGAGGCGCTGAGCTACAAGCTTGTCAGGGAATGGGAGCGCTTTGCCGAGAAGAAAAGCTTGGAAAAGCGCAGGCTGATTATCCCCGAAAACGCTTACTGCTTCTTTTGCTTTATCTCTGAAATCCGCAAAATACTGAGCGTTATCTACCAAGCCGAAAATCAATCAACGGTTTACGAGGCATTTTACGAGATAATCTCACCTGAAATCGGCGAGATGAAAGAAGAAAAATACGCAAAGCAATTCTATGCCTACGGACTTTTCGGATTGGTTGACGAATGGATAAAGTGCGATTACAAGGAATCGCCTGAGGAAATGACGGCAATTTTTCTAAAAATCCGCCGTATTGAGGGTTAGGCTTTCCGCTTTGTCTGCGGCGGGTATTAGGGGCGGGAAACAGTTGTTTTATACTAAAATATGTCACAAAACAATCTATAGTTTTATCTGCGTAGCTTTATGCATATAACTCAAGAAGAGACTTTCTCTGTCCAGTGCTGCTTCACCGCAGAATTACTTTTTACTATTTTTGCTATTTGGGTAGATTTTTTCGAAAGAAAGCGTTATAATTAGTGCAGTAACCGATAAAGGGGTGAGGATAATCAGACGGACTACCCGACACAGCGGTTTTTTCCTTTGCTTTATTATCAACCTGCTGATTAATTTTGAGTGGACTGTACCGGGCTTTGTGTTCCTCGGACTTTTCATTTGGCTGAAAAAATCTGTCTTTTTGTGGCTGATGATAATTGCCTTTGCCGTTTTTATTATCTACATCTTTGTATGGACTCTTTTGCTGAGCTT
Organism: Ruminococcus sp.; assembly: GCA_051880855.1. Taxonomy (GTDB): domain Bacteria; phylum Bacillota; class Clostridia; order Oscillospirales; family Acutalibacteraceae; genus Ruminococcoides. The sequence continues at coordinate 36,315 of JBJEOT010000006.1, read as the reverse complement.
TATGAATAAATGCAGTACCCCCACAGAACACAGAGAAAACAAAAACCCCTACTCTGTCGGCGGGTCGGGTAATAAAAGCTAAACCTAAGACACTTAGCTATCAACATCAAAGAAAACTCCTCCGAGAGAAAAGGTAACAGTTCAATATAATATGAAAATATTAAAAATAAAAAATCAAAAATACAGTAAAGAAAGAGGTATTAGTTATGGGACTTATTAAAGCAGCACTCGGCGCAGCCGGCGGTGTACTTGCCGACCAATGGAAAGAATTTTTCTACTGCGAGGCTATTGATAAGGATATCCTTGTCACAAAAGGACAGAAGCGAGTAAGCGGCCGTTCCTCCAACACAAAGGGAAACGACAACATCATCTCCTCAGGTTCAGGCATTGCCGTTGCCGACGGTCAGTGTATGATTATCGTTGAGCAGGGCAAGGTTGTCGAGGTTTGCGCTGAGCCCGGTGAGTTTACATACGATTCTTCAACAGAGCCTACAATCTTTGAAGGCTCTTTGGGCAAAAGCATCATCGAAACCTTTAAGCTTATCGGCAAGCGTTTCACCTATGGCGGTGACACAGCTAAGGACCAGAGAGTTTACTACTTCAACACAAAAGAGCTTATCGACAACAAATTCGGTACTCCCAATCCCATTCCTTTCAGAGTTGTTGACTCTAAGATTGGCTTGGATATTGATGTATCTGTTCGCTGTTCAGGTGTTTATTCCTACAAAATAACAAACCCTCTCCTCTTCTATACCAATGTTTGCGGTAATGTAGAGGCAGAGTACAGCAGAACTGAGCTTGACTCACAGCTCAAGACAGAGTTTATCAGCGCTTTAGCACCTGCTTTCGGCAAGCTTTCCGAGATGGAGCTTCGTCCCAACCAGCTTGCCAACCACAACGCTGAGATTGAAGCAGCAATGAACGAGGCACTCTCCAAGAAATGGGGAGAGCTGAGAGGTCTTGAGGTTGTTTCCGTTGCTCTCAACCCCGTAACTCTTCCCGACGAGGACGCAGAGCTTATCAAGCAGGCACAGCGTACTGCTATTATGCGTGATCCCACCATGGCCGCTGCCACCCTTGTTGGCGCACAGGCTGACGCTATGAAGGCTGCCGCCGCAAACGAAGGCGGTGCAATGCAGGGCTTTATGGGCATGGGTATGGCTATGAATCAGGGCGGAATGAACGCTCAGAGCCTTTTCAGTATGGGTCAGCAGCAGCAACAGGTTCAGCAGGCTCAGCAGACACCTGCTCCTGCTCAGGATACCTGGAAGTGTGCTTGCGGTGCAACTGCAACAGGAAAGTTCTGTACTGAATGCGGTGCCAAGAAGCCCGAGGCAACAGGCTGGACCTGTCAGTGCGGTGCTGTAAACAAGGGCAAATTCTGTGCTGAGTGCGGTGCTAAGAAGCCCGAAGGCGCACCTCTTTACAAATGCGACAAGTGCGGTTGGGAGCCTGAAGACCCCAAGAATCCTCCCAAATTCTGCCCCGAATGCGGCGATCCCTTTGACGCAAACGATATTAAGTAATTGCCGGCGATTCTTCGGTGCTTGTGATTAATATGTTTTTTCTGTCACAAGCACCGAGCTGTTATTATAAAAGTGTTATTTAACCGAGGGAGGAAGATATATGGCAAATTTACAGGAATATAAATGTCCTTGCTGCGGCGGTGCCATTGAGTTCAACACAAGCGCTCAGAAGATGAAGTGTCCCTACTGCGACACCGAGTTTGAAATGGAAGCTCTGCTGGAATACGACAAGGATTTGAATTCAGAAGCAGAAGCAAGCGATAACCTGGATTGGAAAACCGAGGCAGGACAGGAATGGACCGAGAGCGAAACAGAGGGCCTTCGAGTTTATGTCTGTAAGTCCTGCGGAGGTGAAATCGTAGGCGACGAGACCTTAGCCGCAACCCTCTGCCCCTACTGCAACAACCCTGTTGTTATGATGGGACAGTTCAAGGGTGACCTTAAGCCCGACTATGTTATACCCTTTAAGTTTGACAAAAAAGCCGCTAAAGAGGGACTTAAAAGTCACATAAAGGGCAAGGTGCTTTTGCCTAAGATTTTCAAAGACGAAAACCACATTGACGAAATCAAAGGTATCTATGTACCTTTCTGGCTTTTTGAAGCTGACGCAGACGCATCTATTCGCTACAAGGCTACACGCGTTCACGCCTGGAGCGACAGCAACTACAACTACACACAAACAAAGTATTACTCTGTTCGCCGTGCAGGCAGTGTAGGCTTTGAGAGAATTCCCGTTGACGGCTCTTCAAAAATGCCCGATGACCTTATGGAGTCCATCGAGCCCTTCGATTTCTCCGAAGCGGTAGATTTTCAGACCGCTTACCTTGCAGGCTACCTGGCAGATAAGTACGATGTTACCGCAGAACAGAGCGTAAACCGCGCTAACGAGCGTGTCAGAAAAAGTACCGAGGACGCCTTTGCCTCCACCGTTGACGGCTACACAACCGTAGTTGCAGAAAACACAAATATCAGTCTTAAAAACGGAAGCGCCAAATATGCACTTTATCCCGTTTGGATTCTCAACACAACCTACAAGGGTGAAAAATACACCTTCGCAATGAACGGTCAAACCGGTAAATTCGTAGGCAATCTGCCTATGGATAAGGGTGCTTTCTGGAGATGGTGGGCATGCATTGCCGCAGGAGCAACTGCTCTGAGCTTTCTTCTGCTCCGCCTCTTCGGATGTGCTTAAGGAGGTGTCGAGATGAATAAGAGTATTACTAAGAGAATTTTTATTTCTCTGCTTGCAATTCTGATGCTTGCGTTCTCCGTTCTCCCGGTTTCTGCAAGCGACCTTCCCAAGGTTGTTGATAACGGGTGGCTTCTCTCCGACAGCGACGCAGAAGAGCTTTCACAGATGCTTAATGAAATAAGCGAAAAGCATCAGTGCGATGTTGTAATTGTTACCACCGACGATTTAGAGGGCAAAACCGCAACAGAATACGCTGACGATTTCTACGATTACAACGGCTACGGCTACGGCACAGGCAACGACGGTATTCTTCTGCTTGTCAGCCTTGCAGAGCGTGATTATGCTATCTCCACCACAGGCTCTTGCATTTACACTTTTACAGATTCAGGTCTTGATTACATAGAAGGTATCTTTATACCTTACCTTTCCGACGGCGACTATATGGAGGCCTTCACCGCTTTTGCACAGGAGTGCGACAACTTCCTTACTCAGGATGCTGTGGGTGACCCTTATGACACAAATAATATGCCTGAGGAAAAATACACCTTCAGTGATTTTATCTTTGAATTCGGCATCGCCCTTGCAGTGGGTATTGGCTTAGCCTTTGTAATTGTCTCTATTATGAAGTCTCAGCTCAAGTCGGTAAGATTCCAAGCAAAGGCAGACAACTACCTGAAGCAAGGAAGTCTTAACATTACAGAAAGCAAAGATATCTTCCTCTACTCCCATGTAACCCGTACCCCAAGGCCAAAGGAAAACAGCGGCGGTTCTTCAACCCACACCTCTTCCTCCGGTACAACCCACGGCGGAACAAGCGGAAAGTTCTAAGGCACGGCATACTTGACAAAAACAGCTTTTTCGGTTGTTTTGTCATTATTTTATCATTCACGGTTTTGCCGTGACGCTTTTCCTTTTTATATTTATACTTGACCTATGCTCCCTTCAAAAAAGGGAGCATTTGTTTTATGTCCGATTTTTTTGTATATATAGCTAAATTTTTTATTGAGATTTTTATTTTTATGTGCTACTATGAATATGTATAAATTTAGCTTTTTTCAGGAGGTCTTACTATGAAGAAAAGTACTAAGCTTTTATCTATGCTTCTTGCACTCAGTCTGCTTGTCTGCACTGTAGTTACAGCAGCGGTAACTGTATCCGCAGCCGGTGCCGACATAAGCTACAGCTTCAAAAGCAACAACCCCGGCTTTGCCGAGGGCACAATCACCCTTACCGGCGAAGACGGCACATACTATCTCTATTGGGCTGACGGCACAAAGGCTCTTGACGGTTACAGAGCCATAGGCACAGTAACGGTCAGCTCATCAAAAGGCACACTTACCATGCCGGCTCAGACAGCTATCCCTGCCGACGCTCAGAAGCTCATTGCCTTCAAGGCTTCCTCTGAGCCTGCTGAGGCAGACCGCACAGCAGCAAAGGCAAGCGCTGTTTACAGCATTCCCTCCTCCCATCAGCTTTCCTTTGGAAGTGCCGATGCGCTTTACACCTTCGGTTCTATCAGCGATACTCAGCTTGCCAACGATTCCTACGGCTCGGGCAGGTATCCCAATGACGAAATTCATCTTATTGAGGCTTTCAAAACCCTTGCCGACCGCGATGTTGACTTTGTTGTTTCTTCCGGCGATGTTGTTAACGACCAAAACGGCAACCAAACTTACTCGGCGGAGTACAAACGCTATCAGAAAATTTTGGCTGATTCTCCCTACGCAAATCCCATTTACGAGGCAAACGGCAATCACGATGTCTGCGTTTCCTGGAGTGCCGGAACCTTTGCTGATAATGACCCCTTTAGCATAGCAACAGGTCTCGACTCAAAGTCCGATTCCGTTTTAAGCGACAAGGCTTACTTTGAGTTTACCGAGCCGACCACAGGCGACCACTTCATCTTTATGGCTCTTGAGGGAAGATTCCACACAAATCAGAGCGTGCAGTTTACTACCGAACAGCTTGATTGGTTAGAGGGACTTCTTAAGAAATACTCAACCGACGGCAAAAACATCTTTATTATTGAACACGCCGCTATTAAGGGTTGGGGCAGCGGAGACAGAACTACCGCTCCCTACTTCTACGATTTATCTCTTGACCAAAGCTATGCTGATGTTCAGCGCTTTATCAAGCTGATGGAAACCTACAAGGAGTGCGTTATCATCACAGGACACACTCACCTTAACTTAGAGGCTCAGTATAACTATTCCGATAACAACGGCACCTCCGCAGTAATGATGCACAACAGCGCAATCGGCGGCGTCCGCAGACTTGTAAACCCCACCGACTCAAAGCCCAGCACAGCTGCTGAGCTTGGTCTTTCCGAGGGATATATTGTAGAAGTTTTTGAGGACTGCATTATCTTCAACGGAACAAATATGTACTACAATGAAATTATGCCTCAGTGCACCTATATCATTCCCTTTGACACAGAAGCAATAGGCACACTCCCCACAGAGCCTGAGCCTACAACCGAAGGAACAACGGCTGCCACGGTTCCCACAGAAGCTTCCACAGCAGAAACCAAACCTGCCGAAACCACAACAGCTACAGCTGAACCCACCGAGAAGACCGAGCCTTCCGAGGCAACTGACGACAACCCCACAGAGCCCGAGCATTACCTCTACGGCGACGCCGACCTTAACGGCACTGTAAACATCAAGGACGCAACCGCTATTCAGAAACATTCCGCAGGCATTATCACACTTGAGGGAAAAGCCTGGATACAGGCAAATGTCAGCGGTGACGCAGCAGTAAATGTCCGTGATGTAACAGCTGTTCAGAAGTGGGTTGCAGATATCATATCCTTCTTCCCTGTTGAGAAGAACAACATTGAGGCAGTACCCGTCGGAGCAGCAGGCTTTACTGCTACACTTTCCGATGTAAAAACCTATCTCGACGAAAACTACACCTTCAGCTCGTATGACCAGTATATGATGCTGAAGAAAGCATATCTCAGCTACAAATCCGCTGACCTCACATCTGCACAGCAAGCTGAGGCAGCAAAGGAGCTTGAGGCTTTGCAGGCTGAGCTTGCAGAGATTATCGAGGCAGTCGCAGGCGGCAGCGCAGACAAGCCCTCAACCGGTAATATTACGGTTTACTTCACCAACAACCAAAACTGGAGCAAGGTAAACGCTCATATTTGGGGCTCGGCAGGAAATATGACCTTTTGGCCCGGACAGGCTATGACCTATGTTAAGACCAACAGCATGAACCAGGATATTTACTCCATCGATATCAACTACGACAATTATCAGTATATTATCTTCACAAACGGCTCTGAGCAGACAAAAAATATTTTCCTTGAGGGTAAAGACGGTGTGGGCTATTACCTTGACGCCAAGGATAATTCCGACCAAGGCTGGTGGACAGTTAAAACCTATCCCTTCTCATAATAAATCTCTTTCTCATAAAGAGTTTCTTCATAGAGAAAACGAAAAAGGGAAGTTTTGTTTCAAAAACAGCACTCCAATCATTACATTTTCCGACTCAAGGGCACTTCTTTCGTCTCGCGTTGATTTTTAGTACTCTATCGGAGCAAGTTAAAAAATCCCCTGTGCAAGTGTGGTGACCTCCATAAGTTAGATTTTGGGTCTAACTTTTGGGGGCTGTTCAAAGCGCACAGGGGATTTTGATTAGTAATCACAGATTTATCTGTTGTTCTGAGCAGATGACTTAAGCATTACATCGTGGTAACCGCCCTCAACAATAGAGGTAGACGAAACAACGGTAAGCTTTGCGTTCTTCTGAAGGTCGGGGATATTTGTCACACCGCAGTTGCACATTGTGGACTTAACCTTGTAAAGGCTCTTTGCCACATTGTCCTTGAGAGGACCTGCGTAGGTAACATAAGAGTCAACGCCCTCCTCGAAAGAAAGCTTTGTCTTTCCGCCTAAATCGTATCTCTGCCAGTTTCTCGCACGGTTTGAGCCCTCGCCCCAATACTCCTTTACATAAGTGCCGTTGATGTTGAGCTTGTTTGTGGGGGACTCATCAAAGCGAGCAAAGTATCTGCCGAGCATCATAAAGTCTGCGCCCATTGCAAGAGCAAGAGTCATATGGTAATCATGAACGATACCGCCGTCGGAACAAATGGGGACGTAGATACCCGTCTTCTCAAAATACTCGTCTCTTGCTGCTGCAACCTCGATAAGTGCAGTAGCCTGGCCTCTGCCGATACCCTTTGTCTCACGGGTGATACAGATTGAGCCGCCGCCGATACCGACCTTGATAAAGTCTGCGCCTGCCTCTGCAAGGAACATAAAGCCCTCGCGGTCTACAACATTACCTGCGCCGACCTTAACGGTGTCGCCGTACTTTTCGCGAATAAAGTCAAGGGTCTTCTTCTGCCAGCAGGTATATCCCTCAGAGGAGTCGATACAAAGCACATCTGCGCCTGCCTCAACAAGAGCAGGTACTCTCTGCTCGTAGTCAAGAGTATTTATACCTGCGCCTACGATGTAGCGCTTGTCGGCGTCAAGCACCTCGTTGGGGTTAGCCTTATGCTCAGAGTAGTCCTTGCGGAATACAAAGTAAAGAAGCTCTCCCTTTGAGTTTATTATGGGAAGAGAATTGAGCTTGTTGTCCCAGATAATATCGTTAGCTTCCTTAAGGGTTGTTGTGTCGGGAGCTGTAATGAGCTTTTCAAGAGGAGTCATAAACTCGCTTACGGGTATATCAAAGGACATACGGCTTACGCGGTAATCTCTGCCTGTAACAATACCCAGAAGCTTGCCGTTAGGTGTACCGTCCTCTGTAACTGCCATTGTGTTGTGGCCCTTTGCCTCGTAAAGGTCAAGCACATCAGCCAAGGTGTCTGTTGGTCTGAGGTTAGAGTCGCTGACAACAAAGCCTGCCTTGTATGCTTTAACTCTTGCTACCATAGCTGCCTCATCTTCAACGGACTGTGAGCCGTAGATAAATGAAATACCGCCTTCTTTTGCAAGGGCAATAGCCATTGTGTCGTTAGAAACAGACTGCATAATTGCAGATACCAAAGGAATGTTCAGTTTAATCTGAGGCTCCTCGCCCTTCTTAAACTTAACCAAAGGTGTTGATAAATCTACATTGGCAGGAATGCACTGCTCAGATGTGTAACCGGGGACCAGAAGGTACTCGCTGAAGGTGCGAGAGGGTTCGTTAAAATAGTATGCCATAATGTCCTTCCCTTTCTTTAATTCTTGTCGATATAAATATTTTTACTATCCTACTACTTATAAACTTAAAAGTCAATAAAAAGTTAATAACAGCAGGGATAAATACTGAACTATTACTTAAAATACTCTACTGCAGCACGGAAGATACCCATATCGGAGTTGCCCTCAACATTTTTGTAAAGTCCGTTGCCTATACGCTCGCAGTGTCCCATCTTGCCGAAGACTCTGCCGTCGGGCGAGGTGATACCCTCAATTGCGTATGCAGAGTTGTTTGGGTTAAAGGCTATATCCGAAGTAGCCACTCCGTCAAGGTCAACATACTGAGTAGCAACCTGACCGTTTGCAATAAGCTTCTCCACAAGCTCCTTGCTTGCAAGGAAACGGCCCTCACCGTGAGAGATAGGCGTAAGGTAGGTTTCGCCCACAGGGGAGTTTTTGAGCCACGGCGAAAGGTTAGAAGCAACCCTTACACGGACAAGCTTAGACTGATGACGGCCGATTGTGTTGTAGGTAAGAGTTGCCGAATTTTCATCGGTGTCAACAATCTCGCCGTAGGGCACAAGACCCAGCTTGATAAGTGCCTGGAAGCCGTTGCATATACCGCACATAAGTCCGTCGCGGTTTTTGAGGAGCTCGTGCACCCCGTCCTTAACAGCCTGATTTCTGAAGAATGCGGTAATAAACTTACCTGAGCCGTCAGGCTCGTCACCGCCGGAAAAACCGCCGGGGATAAATACCATCTGTGAGGTTTTGAGAGCCTTTGCAAAGTAGTTAACAGACTCGGAAACAGCAGCGGGTGTCAAGTTCCTGATAACAATAATCTCTGCCTCGGCGCCTGCATCACGCATAACCTTTGCAGTATCATATTCACAGTTTGTGCCGGGGAATACAGGAATGAGCACCTTAGGTCTTGCAACCTTGATTGCAGGAGCTTTTCTCTCGGTTGTTTCAAAGCTGACTGTGGGAATTTCACCGCTGCTCTGATTGATATTACAGGTGTAAACCTTCTCAAGCATGCCCTCGTAAAGAGGTGAAAGCTCAGAGAGTGTAACTGTATCGCTGCCCAAGGAAATTGCCTCGTTCTCAGTAGTTACGCCAAGCAATGTACCTATATTGATATCCTCTGCAAGCTCAAGCACAAAGGAGCCGTAAGCAGGAGCGAATATCTCCTTTGACTTAACATCACAGCAAAACTCAAAGCCGATGCCGTTGCCGATAGCCATTTTATAAACAGCCTCTGCAACACCGCCGAAGCCGGGGGTATATGCTGAGAGCACCTTGCCCTCACGCATAAGAGAGATAACTTTATCAAACAGCTCTTTCTGAGATTCCTTTGATGGAAGTCCGTACTTATTATATTCGGGGGAGAGAAGCACAACCTTGCTTCCTGCCTTCTTAAACTCAGGAGAGATAACCTCCTGCACCTTTCCTGTGGTAACAGCAAAGGAAACCAGTGTGGGAGGTACATCAATATCCTCAAAGCTGCCGCTCATTGAATCCTTACCGCCAATGGACGCAATCTCAAAATCGAGCTGTGCGTCAAAAGCACCGAGAAGTGCCGAGAGAGGCTTGCCCCAACGCTTGCCGTCGGTGTGAGGACTCTCAAAATATTCCTGGAATGTAAGGTATGCCCCGTCAAGAGAACCGCCTGTGGCAACAAGCTTTGCAAGGGACTCAACTACTGCAAGGTAGGCGCCGTGATAAGGGCTCTTCTCAGAAAGGAAGGGATTATATCCCCAAGACATATAGGAGCAGTTATCGGTATGCTTCTCTTCAACGGAAATCTTGTTGACCATTGCCTGAATGGGCGTAAGCTGATACTTACCGCCAAAGGGCATAAGCACTGTGCCTGCACCGATAGTCGAGTCAAAGCGCTCTGAAAGTCCCCTTTTGGAGCAAACATTTAGGTCAGAAACAAGAGCCTTCATATTCTCCTTAAAGCTCTCTGAAACCTCTTTTTTATACTCAGCAGGAGCCGAGGGAGTTATGTCAATGTGCTTTTCAGCACCGTTTGAATTCAGAAAATCACGGGAGATATTAACAATATCCTTGCCGTTCCAATTCATTACAAGCCGAGGCTCAGCAGTAACCTCTGCAACCACGGAGGTCTCAAGGTTTTCCATTTCTGCAAGCTCTTTGAAGCGAGCTACATCCTCAGCCTCTACAACAACAGCCATTCTCTCCTGAGATTCGCTGATTGCAAGCTCTGTGCCGTCGAGTCCCTCGTACTTCTTGGGCACTGCATTAAGGTTGATTTTAAGGCCGTCTGCAAGCTCACCGATAGCAACGGAAACACCGCCTGCGCCGAAGTCATTACAACGCTTAATAAGGAGACATGCCTCCTTATTGCGGAAAAGTCTCTGGAGCTTTCTTTCTTCGGGAGCGTTACCCTTCTGAACCTCAGCAGAGCAGGTCTCAATAGAAGAGAGGGTGTGACTCTTTGAAGAGCCTGTTGCACCGCCGCAGCCGTCACGGCCTGTCTTGCCGCCGAGGAGAATAACAACATCCCCTGCCTCGGGTACTTCACGGCGAACATTCTCTGCCGGTGTTGCGGCGATAACTGCGCCTATTTCCAGACGCTTTGCCATATATCCGGGGTGGTACAGCTCGTCTACAATGCCGGTGGCAAGACCGATCTGATTGCCGTAGGAGCTGTAGCCGGCGGCGGCAGTTGTAACAATCTTTCTCTGGGGGAGCTTGCCCTCGATAGTTGCGCTTACAGGCACTGTGGGGTCAGCTGCGCCTGTTACACGCATAGCGGCGTAAACATAGCTTCTGCCCGATAAGGGGTCGCGGATAGCACCGCCGATACAGGTTGCCGCACCGCCGAAGGGTTCAATCTCAGTCGGGTGATTGTGAGTTTCGTTCTTAAAAAGAAGAAGCCAATCCTCTTCTTTGCCATCAACCTCAATTTTAATCTTTACTGTGCAAGCGTTAATCTCTTCCGACTCGTCAAGGTTAGGGAGCTTGCCCTCTGCCTTTAAGAGCTTTGTTGCCAAGGTGGCAATATCCATAAGAGTTTTGGGCTTTTCTTCTCTGCCGAGAGTTTTTCTTGCCTCTAAGTATCTGTTGTATGAAGCCTCTAAAAGCTCATCGCAGAAGGTTACATTGTCAATATTTGTGAGGAAGGTGGTGTGACGGCAATGGTCAGACCAATATGTATCAATCATTCTGATTTCGGTGATGGTGGGGTCTCTGTCCTCAGACTTAAAGTAGCTTTGACAGAAAGCAATATCATCCTCGTCCATTGCAAGACCGTACTTCTTTACAAAATCGGCAAGGCCTGCTTTGTCAAGGGCACAGAAGCCCTCTAAGGTTTCTACGCTCTCGGGAATATCGCAGGTAAATGCAAGTGTTGCGTATTCACTCAGCTGTGCTTCACGGCTTTCAACAGGGTTGATAACATACTTCTTAATTGTCTCAAGCTCCTCAGCGGAGATATCCCCTGTGAGCAAGAAAATCTTAGCGGTCTTAACCAAGGGTCTCTCACCCTGAGAGATAAGCTGAATACACTGTGCGGCAGAGTCGGCTCTCTGGTCAAACTGACCGGGAAGATATTCTGCGGCAAAGGTTACGAAATCACCCTCGGGAAGAGTGAAATAAACATCGTCAAGCTGAGGCTCAGAGAAAACAGTTTTTACTGCGTAATCAAAAAGCTCCTTGTCGATATTCTCAACATCATAGCGGTTTATAACTCTGAGCTCCTTGAGGCTCTTAATTGAGAGCAGTGAGTTAATCTCATTCTTAAGGGACTGTGCTTCTGCCTGAAGTCCCTCTTTTTTCTCAACATACAGTCTATATACCATCTTATTTATCCTCCATTACTGCAAGAGCTTTTTTGCCGATATCGCTTCGGAAGTAGGCATTGTCAAAATGCACCTTCTTTGTCTCTTCATAAGCAAGCGAAACAGCCTCTTTGAGGGTATCGGCAGTCATTACAACGCCCAAAACTCTGCCTCCTGCCGTGAGGAGCTTGCCCTTTGAGAGCTTTGCACCTGCTACATAAATCTCTGCCTTAAGGTCACTGTCATACTTAATCTCAAAGCCTGTGTCATACTTTTTTGGGTATCCGTTTGACGCCATAACAACGCAGCAAGCGGATTTATCCTCAAATTCTACCTCTGTGTCCTTGAGTGTGCCGGCTTCAACTGCCTGCATAATCTCAAACAGGTCTGACTTAAGCAGAGGAAGGACAACCTGAGTTTCAGGGTCACCGAAACGGCAGTTATACTCTATAACCTTGGGACCGTCCTCGGTAAGCATAAGTCCGAAGTAAAGGCAGCCCTTAAAGGTGCGTCCCAAAGAATTCATTGCCTTAATTGTAGGCAGAAAGATTTCCTCCATACATCTGTCGGCAATTTCCTTTGTGTAGTAGGGGTTGGGTGCAACAGTGCCCATACCGCCTGTATTAAGTCCTGTGTCTGCGTCACCAACACGCTTGTGGTCCATAGAAGAAACCATGGGCACAACAACATTTCCGTCTGTGAAGGAGAGTACAGAAACCTCTGGACCTGTTAGGAACTCCTCTATAACAATGTTACTGCCGGAATCGCCGAAGACCTTATCCCCCATCATTTCCCTTACTGCGTCCTTTGCCTCGTCGCGGGTGTTTGCAATGATAACACCCTTGCCGAGAGCCAAGCCGTCAGCCTTAATTACAACGGGAACGGCACAGTCCTCCAAGTAGCTGAGTGCTTTATCCATATCGGAGAAGGTTTCGTACTGAGCTGTGGGGATAGAAAACTCCTTCATCATATTCTTTGAGAAGATTTTACTGCCCTCGATTATAGCCGCCTTGCTTTCAGGCCCGAAGCAGGGTATTCCTGCTTCGTGGAGCTTGTCAACCGCACCTAAAACAAGGGGGTCATCAGGAGCTACAACAGCAAATTCAATCTTATTTTCAACAGCAAAATCTCTGATTGCATCAATGTCCTTTGCGCCGATATTAACGCAGGTTGCATCCTGTGCAATAGCGCCGTTGCCGGGAAGAGCGAAAATCTCCGTAACCTTTTTGCTCTCCTTTAATTTTTTAATAATAGCGTGCTCTCTGCCGCCGCCGCCGACTACCATAATCTTCACGGTTTAACACCTCAATCTATTCTAAACGGTTTCTGTCAAAAGAGTCTGATTATACCAGTTAATCCGAAAGGGCAGGAGCGCTCTTTCGGATTAATTCTCAGTGATGGAACAGTCTCATTCCTGTAAATGCCATTGCGATGCCGTACTTGTCGCAAGCCTCGATAACATTGTCGTCACGGATAGAACCGCCGGGCTCTGCAATGTAAGAAACGCCTGAGCGTCTTGCACGCTCAATGTTATCGCCGAAGGGGAAGAATGCGTCTGAGCCTAAAGCAACGCCTGTAATGGAAGAAAGGTATGCCTTCTTCTCTTGGGCGGTAAGCTCTTCGGGCTTTTCTGTAAAGATATTCTCCCAGTTGCCGTCTGCAAGCACATCCTCAGACTGGTCGGAAATATATACATCAATTGCGTTATCTCTGTCAGGTCTGCCGACAGAATCCTTAAAGGGCAGGGCAAGTACCTTGGGATGCTGGCGAAGATGCCAGGTATCAGCCTTGTTACCTGCAAGACGAGTGCAGTGAATTCTTGACTGCTGACCTGCGCCTACGCCGATAGCCTGTCCGTCAACTGCGTAGCAAACGGAGTTTGACTGAGTGTACTTCAGAGTGATAAGGGCAATGATAAGGTCACGCTTTGCGCTTTCGGGAATTTCCTTATTCTTTGTAACGACCTTGTCAAGAAGTGCCTCGTTGATTTCAAAGTTATTTCTGCCCTGCTCAAAGGTTATGCCGAAAACCTCTTTGGTTTCAACTGCCTTGGGTACATAGTCAGGATCTATTTTTACAATATTGTAGTTGCCGTTTCTCTTTGTTTTGAGAAGCGCAAGAGTGTCCTCGTCGTAGCCGGGTGCGATTATACCGTCGGAAACCTCACGCTTAATAAGCTCGGCCGTCTTAAGATCGCAAACATCAGAGAGAGCAATCCAATCGCCGAAAGAGGACATTCTGTCTGTACCTCTTGCTCTTGCATAAGCGCAGGCAAGGGGTGAACTGTCTAAATCTGCGATGTCATCAACAAAGCAAGCCTTCTTAAGTGCATCGGAAAGAGGAAGGCCGACTGCCGCCGAGGTAGGGCTGACATGCTTAAAAGAGGTGGCTGCCGCCATACCTGTTGCTTCTTTGATTTCCTTAACAAGCTGCCATGAATTGAAAGCGTCAAGGAAGTTGATATAACCGGGTCTGCCGCTGAGAATCTCAATGGGAAGCTCAGAGGAATCCGACATATAGATTTTAGCGGGCTTTTGGTTTGGGTTACAGCCGTACTTAAGCTCAAATTCTTTCATTGCTCTGTCTCCTATTACTTGTTTTTGTTAATCATTCTGTTTTCAACCTTGCCTGTTTCAAGGTCAACAAACCGAACATAAAGAGAAATTTTATTCTGCTCGTTAAGTGAGCTCCATATTGTGTCTGTGAATTTATCAATATCGCCGAAAACCGCAATTCTTTCAGGCTCACCCATAAAAGTGGGAATGGGATTGCCGTCGCAAACATAGGTGTGAATAAAGTGGCCTACGCCCGGAAGAGAATTGTACGCATAATTGTAGCGGTTGCAGGCTGTGCCGTTTTCATCGGCGCTCTTAAGAATGTTCATCTTGTAGGTGAAGTCGCCCTCGTCAAAGGTGAGCATACCGCTTATTCTGGGTGTGAAGTTGGGAGCGTCAGGCTCAAACTCGCGGGAGGTAAGTGCCTGCTCAAAGCTGATTCCTGCCTTGAGTCCGTCGTAAACCGTATCTGTCTGGTCACCGTTTGTTACGATGAGATTGTTTTCGTAAACTCTTATTGGAGAATAGATGATCAGGGAGGGGTCTTCAACCTTGGAAGCGTCAAAGGGATGAATAATAACCTCTTCGCCCTCTTCAATAAATACTCTGTTACGGCTGTTTTCGCTTCTTCCCATAATGAAGTAGGCAACAACAGCATTCTTGCCGTCCTCAGTCTTGCCGATGATTATTCCTCTGCCGGGATATGTGTTTTCGCTGAGTAACTCTTTGATACAAAGCTTCTCGTAGATGTTCATATTCTGACTCCTTATTATTACTTAACTAAATGAAATTATTGATTAATAATCCTGCTGCAGACAAGCTCGGTAGCCTTGGGTAAGATAACCCACTCTGCGTTCTCTAAAATCCTCTTTGAAAGAGTTTCGGGAGTATCTCCCTCCAAGACCTCAACGGCCTTCTGAAGAATAATCTCGCCGCCGTCGGGAATTTCATTTACAAAATGAACCGTTGCGCCCGAAACCTTAACGCCCTTTTCCAGAGCGGCTCTGTGGACTCTCAGTCCGTAAAAGCCTTCTCCGCAGAAAGAGGGAATCAGAGACGGGTGAACATTGATGATTCTGTTTTTATACTTATCCGTGAAATCCTTGCTCAAAATACACATAAAGCCTGCAAGGACAATAAGGTCGATTTTCTTTTCTTCAAGCGCACTTAGGATTTTGCCCTCAAAGTCAGCCTGAGACAAGCACTCGGCTTTACTTACAACTGCGGTTTCAACACCTGCATTCTTTGCCCTTTTAAGAGCATAGGCGTCGCTCTTATTGGAAAGCACCAAAACTATCTCTCCGCTTTTGATAACACCGCTCTTTTCAGCATCAAGCAAAGCCTGAAGGTTGGTTCCGCCGCCTGAGACAAGGACAGCAATCCTTGCTTTCTTTTTACTTACCATAGGATAACACCCTCGTCGCTCTTGACGATTTCGCCCAAGATGTAAGCGTCCTCGCCCTCGGCTCTGAGAATCTCCACTGCGCGCTCTGCATCTTCCTTTTTAACAACAACGCTCATACCTACGCCCATATTGAAGGTGTTGAACATATCCCTCTCGGGGATATTGCCAACCTCGGCAATGAGATTAAAAATAGGAAGAATCTGAACATCCTCTGTCTTAATCTTAGCAGAGTAGCCCTTGGGGAGACTTCTGGGGATATTCTCGTAGAAGCCGCCGCCTGTAATGTGAGAAACTGCCTTGACGGTAACTTCGTCAAAGAGTCTGAGCATAGACTTAACATAAATCTTTGTGGGAGTAAGAAGAGTCTCGCCCAAAGTTTTGCCGCCTAATATATCATAGGTCTTGTGAAGGTCGGCATTCTCAACATCAAAAACCTTGCGGACAAGAGAGAAGCCGTTGGAGTGAACACCGCTTGACTTAAGTGCAATAATCGCGTCACCCTCGGACACCTTGCTGTTGTCAATGATTTTCTTCTTGTCAACAATACCTACTGCAAAACCTGCAAGGTCATAATCTTCGGTGGGCATCATACCGGGATGCTCTGCAGTCTCGCCGCCGATAAGCGCGGCACCTGACTGAACGCAGCCCTCGCAGACTCCGCTTACGATGCTTGCAATTTTTTCGGGTATGTTCTTGCCGCAAGCAATATAGTCAAGGAAGAAAAGGGGCTTAGCGCCGCAGCAGATGATGTCGTTGACGCACATAGCAACTGCGTCAATGCCGATAGTGTCGTGCTTGTCCATTAAGATGGCAAGCTTAACCTTTGTACCGCAGCCGTCAGTACCGCTTACCAAAACAGGTTCTTCCATGCCGGCGGTATTAAGACCAAAGCAACCGCCGAAACCGCCTACATCATCAAGGCAGCCTTCGTTTTTAGTTCTTGCGATATGGGTTTTCATAAGCTCGACAGCCTTGTAACCGGCAGTGATATCAACTCCTGCTGCTGCGTAACTTTCCGATCTTGAATTAGTACTCATATCTTATTCCTTTCCGTTCCAACAGTATGTGCATACACAGTCCTCGGGAAGACCTATTGCCTCAATAAGTCCTGCAAGCGACTGGTACTCAAGGGATTCAAAGCCCATTTCTTTTGCGATATGCTGACGCATCTTCCTGCCTCTTTCGGTATCGCCTGAAGAATATTCGTCTATATGGTTAAAGCCCTCTTCGCCCTCAAGCTCCATAATAACTCTGCGACAGATAAGATCCATATCAGAGGTATTTCTTGAGAAGTTGAGGTATTTACAGCCGAACATAATCGGAGGACAGGCTGAACGCATATGAACCTCCTTGGCTCCGTTTGAATAGAGGAAGTCAACCGTCTCGCGAAGCTGAGTACCTCTGACGATGCTGTCGTCAACAAACATAAGCTTTTTGCCGTTAATCAAATCCTCTACGGGAATAAGCTTCATCTTGGCAACATGGTTTCTTATGCTCTGACTTGAGGGCATAAAGCTTCTCGGCCAAGTAGGAGTATATTTGATAAAGGGTCTTGCGTAGGGCTTTTCGCAGACATTGGAATAACCAAGCGCATGAGCAATACCCGAATCGGGCACACCGCAGACATAATCCACATCGGGTGTTTTGCCGTTTTTCTTTTCATCGCGAGCCATAATCTCGCCGTTGCGGTTCCTGACAACCTCAACATTCTTGCCCTCGTAGGAAGAGTTGGGGTATCCGTAGTAGGTCCACAAAAACGCACAAATCTTCATTTTATCGGAGGGTGCCTTGAGCACCTCGATTTCCTCTGAAGTCATTCTCACAATTTCACCGGGTCCCAGGTCCCGGACTGTTTCATAGCCCAGCTTCTTGAAGGCGAAGGACTCAAAGCTCGCACAGTGTCCGTCACTGTCTTTGCCGAGGATAACGGGGATTCTTCCCAGACGGTCTCTTGCTGCAATAAGCTCACCCTGAGGTGTAATAATCATAACAGAGAGAGAACCCTCGATACGGCTTTGAGCATACGAAATGCCTTCTGCAAATGTAGGCTTGCTGTCAATCAGCGCAGCCACAAGCTCGGTAGAGTTAATTCTGCCGCCGCCCATAGCTCCGAAATGTACCTTTCCGCCTTCAAGAAGCTCCTGTGCAAGAGCCTCTTTGTTGTTGATGACGCCGATTATGCTTATTGCGTACATTCCGTTGTGAGAATAAATGAGCAGCGGCTGAGGGTCTCTGTCGCTGATACAACCCATGCAGACCTTACCCTGCATACGGTCAATATCACCCTCAAATTTTGTTCGAAAAGGTGTGTTTTCTATGTTATGGATGTGACGCTCAAATCCATTCTCCTCAGAAAACACCGCCATTCCCGCACGGGCCGTTCCAAGGTGAGAATGATAGTCAACACCGAAGAACACATCAATAGCACATTCACGCTTGGACACTACTCCAAAAAAACCGCCCACTGTCGCACCTCCGAAAAAATCAATTGTTATTCAGAAAATTTTATATAGCAAAAACAAACGCAGGAAAAGAAGAAACGGAAAATCTCACAGGCATGGCATATTCACGCAGTCGAAGCAGAAAGAGCCCGCTTCCTTACTTGCAAAGCCTTACTGAGCGAATTCCTGTCTGATCGCCTCGTCCTTTTTAAGAACAGCCTCTGTGTTCTTAGCTCTGTAAGCCGTGAGCTTTTCGTAAAGCCCGTCCTCGTATACCGCGAGAATCTCAATAGACAACAAGGCGGCATTGGCAGCTCCGTTAATTGCAACCGTTGCCACAGGCATACCGGTGGGCATCTGAATAGTCGAAAGGAGCGCATCAATACCGTCAAGAGTAGATGATTTTACGGGAATACCGATAACAGGCAAAGCAGAATGTGCGGCAAAAGCGCCTGCAAGATGAGCAGCCATGCCCGCTGCGGCAATAATAACACCGAAGCCGTTTTCTCTTGCGCTCTGCGCGAAGGCCTGTGCTTCGGCGGGAGTTCTGTGAGCAGAGAGCACCCTAACCTCGAAGGGAACTTCGAACTCAGTCAATATATCGGTTGCTTTCTTAACAATGGGCAGGTCGCTGTCGCTGCCCATAACAACTGCAACTTTTTTCATAATGCTACCTCCGCAAAAAATTTTGATACAAACAAAAAGGACGCACCGACAGAATAAGCTATGCTTAAAGTGCGGTGTGCCCAGACGGTCGGCTGCAAACACAAAGGGGTGTTTGCTCATATCGGTTTTCTGCTCCCATGTGGTAATCCACTAATCCGTCAGTTACAGAAAACATAAAGGATAATATCAGAATAAATCCTTGTTTATTAAGTATAACACTACTTAAAATCCAAGTCAACAAAGGGCGCCCGGTTTGCGTGTAAATAATTTGTTCCATTTTATAATTTACTTTGGGCATTTTGCCACTTTTGGCGAGATATAATCAAGATTTGACGATTAGCAGATGTCGGACTCATTATTTAACCGCAAGCCCTCATTTTATGCAAAAAAGAGAGCTTGCGCCAAAGAGCAGCACAGCATAGCAGAAAGCGAAGACAACAGTAGGTTACTTTATTCTATCGCAAGTACCAAGGTATGAATATGCTTGATAACTTCTGCGAACGCCTCGTCATTATTCCCTGTGGGATCAGACAGTCCCCAATCATCGTCAAACGCTCTGCCAATATACGGACAGCCAACATCACATCCCATTGAGATTACAATATCCGGTTCGGGGATTTCGTCGATTGTTTTACTATACTGACTCTGTTCCATATCTATTCCGTAAAGCTTTTTTACAAGACGCACAGCGTCTCCGTTTATCCGTGGTTTTGTTTCTGTTCCGGCAGAATAGAAATCAAACTCGCTGCCCCTGAGATGCTTACCGAGAGCTTCTGCAATCTGACTGCGGCAGGAGTTGTGGGTACATATAAAAGCAACCTTCTTCTTAACCACTCCGAATCACCTTATCAAAAGCCCGATTTGCGCAATAATTTCTCTATATCAACAGCCTTGAGCACCTTGCCCATAGACACCGCTTTTTCATTGACAACAAGAGCAGGCATACTCATAACTCCGTATTCCATAATCTTCTGCATATCGGTAATGTACTCCACATCCGCAGACAAGCCCATTGCTTCCACGGCTTCTTTTACATTTTCATACAGTGCGTGACAAGATTTACACCCTGCTCCTAATACCTTTACACTGATAACGCTTTCTTTTGAATCCGTGCAGTTATCTGCAAATTCGCCTGTATTGCTTGTCGCGCAACAGCAGCCGCAAGTACAAGCAGCCTTCTTTTCTTCTTCCTTTTTCTTTCCAGAATTAAACAGTGCCATAATGAATTACCTCCATAATTTATATAATTATATTTTGTATAGCGTTGAAAAAATAACCGACAGCAACAATACCTACAGTACAAATACATACAAAAACACCGAGGAGTTTCGGCTTTACCGCTTTGCGAAGCATTATCATTGACGGTAGAGAAAGGGTGGTAACCGCCATCATAAACGACAGCACTACACCGAGTAACGCACCCTTTGAAAGCAGAGCCTCTGCAATCGGGATTGTGCCGAAAATATCAGCATACATAGGAACACCTGCAACAACAGCAATAAAAACTCCAAAAGGATTATTGTCGCCGAGAACATCAACAATAAATTCTTCGGGAATCCAGTTGTGGATAATCGCTCCGATGCCTACCCCGACCAAAACATAAGGTGCAACCTTTTTTGCAGTAGAAACAACTTGCTCCCACGCATATTTCATACGGTCTTTGAAATGTAATTCTTCTTGCGGTATGTCAATGGTGTGTCCGTTTCGTATAAATTCTTCTACCTGATTCTCAAGGTTCAGCTTTTCAATCAGCGTACCGCCCAAGACAGCAATTACAAGACCAAGCACAACATATACGACGGCTACCTTCCAGCCGAAAATACTCATAAGCAATACCAAGCTTCCGAGGTCGACCATCGGGGAGGAAATCAGGAAAGAGAAGGTTACTCCAAGGGGTAGTCCCGCGCTTGTAAATCCAATGAACAGCGGAATAGAGGAGCAAGAGCAAAACGGGGTTACTGTACCGAGCAAGGCGGCGATGATGTTTGCCCATATACCATGAAATCTTCCCAGTATCTTTTTTGTTCTCTCCGGCGGAAAGAAGCTTTGAATATACGAAATAATCAAAATCAAAACGCCAAGCAATACCATAATTTTTATTGTATCATAAATAAAAAATGCAATACTGCCGCCGATTCTTCCCGTTGTATCCAAACCAATCAAATTCAGCAAAGAGGTTATCAACCTGTTCAGCCAAGCCATTCCAAGCATTTCATTCTGGAAAAAAAGCCAAATTGTTTTGGCAATATCCATAGCGGCGTCTCCCTTCTTACATAAATATATATAAATTTATCTATATTAATGTATTTGAATAAGCCGTGAATAACACGGCTGTTTTCTATTCATAATCGGCCATAACTTCTTCAAGTATATCTACCGCGCTTTTTATCATCTTCGGACATATCTCTCCAAACAATCCATTTTCAATAATGCATTTCATTTCATCGGGCTTTGACAAATCATATCCCAACAAGTCACGGCAAGCTATAGAACCGTTAGCTTTCCTGAATCGTGTTGTATAATCTACAGCTATTTCATATGCATGGGATTTTTGTTGACTGTCAGATGCAATGTAATGTCCGTATTTAAGCCCAAGCACAAGCAGCGCTCCCGAAACAGCTCCGCAAATATCGCCGTTTCTTGCTCCGCCGCCGAAAGAGGTTCCAAGCTTTAAGGCAAGCTGCTCATCAACACCAAAATCAGAGGCAAATGCAGTCAACACTGCTTGAGAGCAATTAAAATTGTTTGAAAAAAGCTCTAACGCTTTATCCGCCTTGTTCATTTTACATTTTCCTTTCAACCGTTCTTTAGAGAATCAAGATACTCCTGTGCAGTTCTTACACCCTCTTGCGAAATGGAATAGTGCATCCACTTGCCCTCTTTACGGCCTTTAACTATACCGCTGTCACAAAGTATCTTCATATGATGAGAAAGCGTAGGCTGTGTTACATTGATTTCTTCCAGCAATTTGCAGGCACATTTCTCTCCCGACTCAAGAAGTTTTAGTATGCGGATGCGGTTTTCATCGCAAAACGCCTTAAAAGTCAATGCGATTTTTCTTTCATCAAGCTCCATGTTCATCACCACCCATAGATATTCGTCTATATTATATTCAATGTATTGATAATTGTCAATATGTTTTCATAAAACAAAAACCTCTCCTGCCCGTAAAAACAAAAGAGGTTCCTTTCGTGTAAGAGAATGACAATAAAGTAAAATCACGCTGCGACAATCTGCAAGCTTAAGCGAAATGTGCACGCATTACTCAAGCCACTGAATAAAAGCAGTTTTGTCGGTGCAGTTATAGCCGGCATTTTCGTAAAAACAAAGTGTTGCTTTTTCTTTTGAACCGGTAAGCAACATCATTTTATAGCAATTTGCTTTCCGGGCAATTTCTTTGGCATAATTCAGGCACTCTGTTGCGTATCCTTTTCCGCGATAATCCCTGTGGGTAACAACATTTTCAACAAATGCATAGGGTCTGACATTTCTTGTCAAATTAGGTATAATCACGCATACGCAAGAAGATACGATTTTTTCATCTATAGTCTTGACAATAATATGGTGATTTTCGTCCTGAATTATAGTCTGCCATGTTAGATTCAAGTGTTCCGTTGCTTCCGGCATAGCATTCTCATGCAGATGAAGATATAACTCTAACAGCTCTTTTAATTCATTTTCGTTAATTTCTCTAACCATTACGCACCTCGCGAATACCGGTTTCTTCAGCTCTTCCAAACGGATGATTTAGTTGCCGCTTTCAAGTGTGTACTGTTTATTTTGTAAAATCAATGTCGTATCTTGTACCGTTGGAAAACAGCACACCGTCCGTTAGATCTATGCGCAAGATACAGGTATTTTTATCTTCAAAATTGTTATGTCCGTTGTTTATCCATTCCGCAAAAAGAGTCCTCATCTTATCTGCAATCTGCTCATTTTCCTTTTTGCAAAACCATCCCAAATTACTTCCTGTACCGTGTGCCGTAAACCATTCGCCGGATATTGCAACAACCGGATTCTTAGAAATCTGTTTCATTTTGTTGGAAAGCGCATAAGTAAGCACATAAAACGCACCTTTATCATAATACCCGTCAACAGTACGCACATAAGGCACGCCTTCTTCGACAGTTGCCAATGAAATTAAGCTGTCCTTGCCAAAGCGTTCCGACAAAATTTTCTCTGCATTTTCATCAGGTTTTTTCATATTCTATCACTCTCCGCCTTTCGTAATTAAAAAAGATTTTTTGCGGAATCCTGAAAATTCCGATTTCCTTTGAGCCGTTTTCCAAACACAGGTTTTCTCATATTTCAAACAATTCAGAGAATTATTCTTATTTCGGCAAAGCGGTTTAATTACTGAAATATTTTACTGAATCTTTTCTCAAACAGTCTGCGGTAAAGCTTCACAATATTTCCTGTAATCAAAGCCGCTATAATTGTTCCTTCTCTTGCTCCGCTTAAGTTATGCAGGAAAATAACACAGAGAAGCGCTGCAACCGAAACCATTATAACATCCGACCAAACTCTGACGCTGCCGAACTCTTTGTCTGTTACTTTAGCAATAGTTCTGACAAAAGCATCACCCGGCAGCATAACTACATCTGCCAGCACCTGAATATACACACCGAATGCGACAATAGCGCACCCAAGCAACAAGCACACAATTCTGACAGCATATATCTGAGGATTCAAATTTTTCAGCAGCCACGCAGAACCATCAATCAGATATCCGAAAGGGAACGAGATAACAAGCTGTAACACAAGCTCCGGAATATTCGCCTTCTTTTTTAAGATAAAAAGCTGTAGTAATATCAACAGTGCGCTGAACACGATTGTCCAATTACCCATGGTCACAGAAGGCACTATCAATGACAGGCTGTAAGGAATTGCCGATATAGGCGATGTTCCGAGTTGCATCTTCGTAACAAATGCAATTCCGAAGGACGTAAATATAAGACCGACTGAGAAAAGTCCGTATCTCTTCACATACTCTTTCTTGCTTCTCTTTTTCCCGTTTGCTTCCATTATCTTTAACCTCTTTATCCGATTTTGTAATTTCCTTATATCCGATTGCAATGAATGCAGAGTTTTTTCAGTAACAACATTCAGGCATCAAGGCTCACGGTTTTACAACCGCACCTGATTATCTGAGAGTATTTCTATGTTTTTTGCACAGTCACATAACTGTATCAAAAATTCTCTAAAATCGCCGCACGGAGGTATAACATTTCCCATCTTGATAAACAGCGCATACCTGTGAAAATTACGCTTTGCTAAACCTATTATATCACAAGTCCGCGAAAGTTTCTACAAATAAAAAAACTCTCTTGCCTAAGTAGACAAAAGAGTACAAGGAAATTAAGTGAGGTATCGGCGTTGCCGATTTGAGTTTATGCCTGCGGCATAGTGATATTTTGTTTCTTTGAAGCAAAGTGAAGTTAAGTGGGCTTATCGTGCCGCAAAGCACTTTAGTTCAAAAATGACCGCATTTGTCCGGTAGACAAATGCGGTCATTTTCGTGGTGTGGATGAATGGACTTGAACCATCGACCCCTTGCATGTCAAGCAAGTACTCTAACCAGCTGAGCTACACCCACATCTAACTTAAGCAGACGGTCAACAGCCTGTCTGACTAAAGCTCGATAAGTATATCATTCAAGGAATAAAATGTCAAGCCTTTTCCCAAAGCATAATTCTATCCTTAAAGCTGTAGGTTATCTTGCCCTGATGACGAAGATATGTGAGGAAGGTTCTTACTGCCGCCGACGACATAACATACTGCACAAAGTTGTCTCCAAGGGAGAAATCCTCGTTCATTCTCTGCACAAGCTGTTCCACAGACATAGGGTTATTGTCAATCACATTCAGAATGTACTCCGCTATCTCGTCAAGATTTGCAATGTTGACATCGGCAAGATGAGCTATTTCTGTTGTGGGCTCTCCGTGAGAGGGCACGCACAGCTTTGAATCTAAGCATTTTATCCACTGCAATGTCTTGTACTGCTCCTCAACATTAAAGACAAAGCAGAGCTTTGTATGCTCCAAGGTCTTTTCGGTGTTTACGCTGTCAGCTACAAAGTAAACATCATCGGGAGTTTTTACGCCTATCATGTCGGCAAAATGTCCTGGTAAAGAAAAGAATTCCATACCCTCAGGCACATCCAGCTCTCTTATGTCGCTGGTTTTGCACTCGGTTGTGTTCATAAACTTAATTCTGAAATCCCGACAGGGAAAGGCTCCGTAAACTACGGCAGGCTCCAAATCAGGATTTTCAACAAAAATTCTCTCAACCTCACTTGCATAAATCTTACAGCCCAAGGTGTCTGCAAGATACCTTGCTCCGCCAGCGTGGTCGGTGTGAGAATGGGTGAGGATTACAGCCTTGACCCTCCAGCCCTGTTTCTCCAGAATAGAGAGAATCCGTGCGCCGGCGCGCTGGTTTATTCCTGTGTCAATTAGGATAACCTCATCGTCGCTGACTTTATAAACGCCTATGTTTGTTGGCATAGTGATGCAGTAGGTATTCCCCTTTAGGTTAATCAGTTCAAACATAATATCATCTTCTTTTACAGTACTTCTACAAATTATTATAGCCGTTTTTATAAAAAAATCAACAGACCCTTAAATGAGTCAAGGGTCTGTCTTATAGAAAAGTTAACCGGTCCAGCCTGCGTTGTAGGTAAATGTTCCGCCGTTTTTGGGGAAGTCTTGGTCCTGACACCACTGGTGGTCATTTGTGAAGTAGATTTTGTCGTAATCGTTCGCAACGGCAATCTGGAAGGTGTTGTTTCCGATTGACTGCATTATGTACTCGTCACGCTGCGAGGAGTTTGAATTCCTCCAGCAAATTGCCTTTGCCGTGCCCCAACCGTTGGAATCAACAAACTTGATTGTTACCGTGTTTCCTGTGTTACCGCCGTTATTACCGCCGTTGTTGTCGCCTGTATCTCCTGTGTAAACAGACCAATTGCCTGAGTCAAAAATATATCCGTTGCCTGCAATGGTAAGGTCGTCGGTTTTGTTAACGCCTTTATCGGAGAAAATAATCATCGTGAACTTATTTTCAACGGCAATCTTATAGATATCTCCGGAAACATAGGTCATTCTCACACCGGGCCAACTGCCGTCGTCGCCGACGCCGTCTCCCCAACAGTAAGCATAAACATCGCTCCAGCCGGAGGTGTTCTTGAAATAAACTGTTTTCTCTGTGCTGACAACAGGAGGCGAAGTCACTTTAGGCTCAGTAGGAGCAGGCTTCGTCACCACAGGTGCCTCTGTAGGTGCAGTCTCTGCTGTACCGCCGTCCGTATAGTTCACACGCTTGCCTATATCATAGCCTGTGTCCATATTAGCCACAAAGCTTTGAATTGCAGTTACATCCTTAATGTTTACCCCGTTGCTTGAATCCACATCGGCGGCAAAAAGACCTTTTCCGCTGAGAACCTCAATTTTTGCCAGATGCTTCTGAATGGTAGTAGCGTCTTTGATATTTACATTCCGGGAAAGGTCTGCGTCTCCGAGAATAACCGTATCGCCGGGTGTAATAGGTTCTGTGGGGTCAATTACAGAGGTAGGTGATGGTACATCAGGCTGTGTCTCTGTAGGATCGGGAGCGGTTACAACAGGAGGTGTGGGTTTTGTGCCTGCATACTCTATCCAAGCGCCGTCCTTATAAATCATAGGAGAGTTATTGTAGGAGTAACCCGGCTCGTTGGCACCGGGCGCCTGATTGCCGTTTCCGTCGCTAAAGAGAACATAACATTTTTCAAAGCCTGAGGATACATCCATAAACCAGATGTTGTTGCCCTCATTTGTCATCTTTGTGCCGGGCCACTCTGCAGAAGCTCCTTTGTCATTGTAGATGTAGCAGTAGACATTGCTCCAATTCTTACTGCTGTTGTCAAAGTAAATACCTGTTGCAGAGGGATCTGCCTTAATAAAGGTATAGGTCTCTTTAGTTGTGGTCGTGCCGTCGGTAGCTGTGAGTGCAACTGTGATATTATTTCCGGGTGCCACACCTGAGCCGATAGTTATAGTCTTTGTACCTGTAAAGGTTACAGGTGCAGAGCCGTCTATAGAATAAGTGCCTGAGGTTGCATTGGAAAGACTGAGTGTAAGAGAAAGTGTATCGGTCTTGAATGTACCGCCCTTCTGCGAAATAGAGACAGAGGGCTCATATGTAGGATTGTAAATAACGGCAATACCGGAAGAACCTATCTGACCTGACATAGAGGAAGAGGTTACTGTCCAGGTGCTTCCCGTGATTTCATCGGTGTATGTGCCGGGCTTAACCAGGCCGCTGCCGTTTGCTACGGTAACACTTTTGTTTGAGCCTGAGCCGGCTACAATAACGGCACCCTGCTCACGGCAGACAACTGTGCAGCCGTTATCGGCGGTAACATACTCCTTCTGGCCGTTCATGGCATTTCTGAAATGGTTAACTGCGGCGACTTCTGGGCTTGTGAAATGAGTACTTCCCTTTGCGCCGATTCTGATATCATCCTTAACCTGTGTGTGAGGGCGGGAGAAATAGAGCGCAGTTGCGTCTGCACGACTGCCGGCAACGGCATATGCCCGGTCGATAACATTCTGGCTCATATCGTTGGAGTAGCCCCAATCCTTGTTGTTTGACCAGGTGTCGTGGCTCTCGCCCCAATAAACCATTTTATTTGCAGAAAGTCCGAGGTTTGTAAGCACACCGCTGCTTCCCGGTGCCTGATTGCTGTTGAATGAGTTGCGCAGATCCATACCGTAGGTGCTGTCGGTAACGCTCATATACTGAGTATACTCTCTCAAAAGTGCCTTGCCTTGTTCACTGTTTCTGTCAACACCGGGGTTGTTGAGGATTTCGCCGTAATGATACATCCCTGTGTCATTGGTAACCGCCGGCCAGAAGCCGTCGCCTTCACTGGGAAGTCCGATGTGCTTGGCGGCATCCCAACGGATACCGTCAACCCCGATGGACTTAAGCTCCAAAACATACTTTCTTACACACTGCTGAACATAGGGGTGGCCTGTGTTAAGGTCAGGCATACCGATAGTTCCGTTGATAACGCTTTCTCGGTTGCCGTCGCTTGCGCTGCCTCCGTAGCTGTGCCAATACTGACCGTCTTTGAGGTCGTTCTGAATATCGTTGTGATTGCCTGCAAGGTGGTTTGCTACAATGTCAACGATAATTTTGATGCCGTATTTTTCTGCTTCTGCACACAGCTCTGTAAGTGTCTGCTTATTACCCATGGCATTGGAGCCGATGTAAAAGCCCTGAGGCTGATAGAACCACCACCAAGAGCCTGTGCCTGCCGTTGACTGAGGAGGTGAAACCTGCACCGAGGTAAAGCCGGCCTCTGCAATCTGCGGAAGCATATCTTTAATATCCGTGTGCTTCCAGCAGAAGCAGTGCAGAATATTGCCGTCTTGGATATTATCCATCAGACCGTAATCCTTGCCCACGGAAGCAACATTCTGCTGAGCGCAGGGTTCTGCGGTCTCTGTCTCGGCGGCGCCCACCGCAGGAATAAAGGCCGAAGAAACAGCCATACACAGCAGAAGAATTATGCTGAGCGTTTTCTTTAAGGACATATGATATTCCTCCCTAAGTTAATTTCAAAATAATCCTGTGCTCATTATAGCAATATTTTTCCATTGGCAGCAATGTCTTAACTAATGCACTTGTACCAAAAATATGGAGAAATTTTGCCTTGCTCTTTAGTTAATCGAATAACTCACCAAAAGAAAATCGGCAGCAGAAGTTGCATCTCCTGCTGCCGATATGCTCAATTGTCTGATTTGTCTTTTTCTGCGTAAAGTCCTCTGCCCTTAAAAAGCCGGTATGTATACTCCCTTGTAAGATCTTTCACCCTTCTGCATTTGCGAACAACTACTATGATGGGTTTTCTTATACCTATGAGCCCAACCCAAAGCTTAGAGTAAAAAATATAGCCCTTTGAGGTACAGGGAATATACTTTTCTTTACGGAAGAAGCCTGTTATTACGCCGATAATATTTTTGTCGGTGATATTATACTCACGCTCAAAGAGTCCGTCTCCGCAAATGACATATCCCTTTTCGGTTACTTCGATAATACGGTGAACAACATACTTGCCGTTATCGGTTTTGTAAAGAGGTATATCATACTTATTGAGTCTACCGCTCACAGGCTCTATAACAACAGAATCCTTACCGTTTCTTATCATAGGCCACATACTCACTCCGTGAGGATGAATTACCAAGCGACCGCTTTTAATAATTTCCTCATAGGGCACTATGGAATCTATCACATTGCTCACTTCTCTTTTTCGTTTTATAAGAATTATCAGAATAATTTTAGCATATAGTTTCTGAAAAGACAACAACAAAATAAAGGCACAAGAGAGTGAAATCTCACAAAGCCTTTATCTCTGCATTGTAAACTCTTAACAAATTATGAAAGTTATTAAATAAAACACTTTACTTTTTGAAAATTAGGTGCTATAATTTAATCACTAATCTCCAGTAGTGTATTATTTTATTAATTATAGGAGGAATTCAAATCATGAAAAGATTATTTGCTTGCGTTGTTGCTTTGGCTCTTGTGTTCTGTGCAGCAGTCTCCGTTTCTGCTGAAGTCAGCCCTACTGCCACAACAGGTTCTGACAGCCTAATTGTTGATGTTATTCCGTATCCCCCCGAGTTCGGCGACGCTACCGGCGGCGATATTGATGTACAGCCCGGCGATCTTGTTACTCTTATCGCAACTCCTAAAGACGGCTACAAATTCGTTTATTGGGATTTCGCATACGGCGAGTTTGAGATTGTTGAGGGCGACCTTACAACCCCCACAATCGTTATTAAGCCCACAGGCGACTCCGATGTCAAGGCTTATGCACACTTTGCCAAAATAGACAGCGATGTTACTGTTCCCTCATCAAAGCCTGTTTATCCCCAGAACCCCGATGATCAGTCTCCTACTACCGGCTCTCCTGTTGCTGTATGCGCAGTAGTCGGCTCTATGATTCTGGTTTCACTTGCAGCCGCAATAATTTTCAAAAAGAAATCTGAGACCAACTGATTAACTTTAGTTTCCCTCTGAAAGCTCCGTTTAACACGGAGCTTTTGTTTTTTCACTCAACTTACACACAAATACCACTTATCCTCAATTGACATCACTTTATGTTTTAGTTATACTATAATTAATTAATATCACTTTGAAGGTGCGGCGCTATGAAAAGGCATCCTAAAAAAATAAATATTCTCGTTATATGTCTCTGTGCGCTTCTTGCTGTGACGGTAATCTTCTTAAGCGGCTGTCACACAGGCGGCTCAATAGACCCAACTGATTACTCCAGAGTTATTCAGCCAACCGAGTCACAGTCCTCAGGCACAGAGGCCACCGAAGCTCTGCCCGAAAATCCCGTGAATTTCAAGGAGCTTCGTTCACTCAATCCCGACCTCTATGCGTGGATTAAAATTCCCGGCACGGCAGTTGACTACCCCGTTGCACAAAGCTCCAACGAAGACGACAACTACTATCTCCACCACAACTATCTCGGCAACTATGAATTTGCCGGCACAATTTACTCTCAGCGCCACAACTCAAAATATTTTATCGACAGAGTTACCGTGCTTTACGGCCACAATATGCTCAACGGCTCAATGTTCGCCTCTCTCCACGATTTCTCCGATAAAGAGTTTTTTGAGGAGAATCAGTACATTTATATATACATTGACGGTCACATCTTTACCTATCAGATCTTCGCATCCTATGATTACGATGACCGCCATATCCTCAACTCCTTTAACTTCTCCGACGATGAGGTTTATGAGCAGTATCTTTACGATTGCTTACATCCTCATTCTTCAAATGCACTTGTCAGAGAAGGCGCTGAGCTCTCATTGGAGGACAAAATCCTAACTCTCAGCACTTGCACAAATTACAATTCCAACCTTAGATTTTTAGTTCAGGGGGTGCTCATAGATGACCAACGAACCAAATAACGGCAAGCAAGAGGAGTTAACTCCTCCCGAGGAAAAAACATCCGAAGCAGAGACTTTGGAAGCCGATGCTTCAGAGGCTGAAACTACAGAGGCTGATACACCGGAGGCTGAATCGCCGGAAAAATCAGCACAGACTCCCGAGCTAATCGAGGATTATGTCGTTCCCTTTATGAACAGAAAGCATAAAGACAACGACAACAGAACGCAACCGCAGCACAGTGCCGAGGATGATCTTGACGATTATATCTACACAAGATATCACGGTTCCCGAACAAATAACTACACAAGCTACAAAAACGGCAACAGCAATGTGTACAGTGCAAGCGATAACGCAAACCGCAAAAAGAGAACAAACAAAAAGGCAAAGGCGCCCTCTCGCTTCAGCCGCCGTCCTTGGTGGCAAAAGCTCCTGATTATTCTGGCATTAATTTTCGGCGGAATACTTGCGATTATACTTTTGCTCTGCGTAGTTCTGCTTATCCTCAATAACGCAGGTATTGTAAAGCTTACCGATTATTCTAACCTTAATATGACCGCGCCTGTGGTTGAGGGCGTGGATGTGTCTGTTTCAGACAGCGGAAAAACCGTAACCTACAAGGGAGAAACTTACATTTTCGATGTTGATATGACCTCCATACTCTGCATAGGCGTTGATAAAGGCGCCTACGAAATGACTGACACAGTCATCGGCAAAGCAGGTCAAGGCGATGCGCTTTACCTTATTGCATTCAACACAAAGACCGGCAAGACCGATGTTATCGGTATATCGAGAGATATTGTAACCGATGTAGGCGTTTACTCCACAGAGGAAGAATACCTGGGCACAGAAAAAATGCAAATCTGTCTCGCCTTTGCTTACGGCGACGGCGCTGAGACAAGCTGCCGAAATACAGTAACCGCTGTTTCAAGACTCTTCTATCAGCTGCCGATAAACTCCTATTTTGCTATGAATCTGGATGCAATCACAGATCTTAACGATGCTGTCGGCGGAGTCACCGTAACTGCTGCGGGAGATTTCTGCGACTCAAATAACATTTATCATTATAAAGGCGAAACCTTAACCCTCTACGGCGAGGATGCTGTCAGCTATTTGAGGCAGAGAGATATCACGGTGCTTGAGTCGAGCTTTGACAGAATGCAGAGACAGCTTAATTACCTTGAGAGCTTCTCGAAAAAAGCACTGAGCATGACAAAACAGGATTTATCCGTACCCCTTGACCTTTATAACATTGTATCGGATAACAGCACAACAAATCTGACTCCCTCTACCATTACAGCCTTTGCTGCCTGCCTTGTAACGCAGGGTATAGAGGAGCTTGAGTTCTCTTACATTCCCGGCGAGATAACAAGCGACGGAACCTACGCCGAATATGTAGTTGACGAAGAAGCTTTCTACGAGATGGTTCTTGACATCTACTACGATAAAGTTGAATAATTTTCCCGCAAAAAGGGCTTGCCGATATGCTCGGCAAGCCCTTGCTTTATTATTTGCTTATCAGAATTCGCATAGCGTTGAGAATAGCGAGCACCAGCACTCCCACATCGGCAAATATGGCAAGCCACATTCCTGCAATACCACAAGCTCCCAGCACAAGCACAACGCCCTTTACTCCAAGAGAGAATATGATATTCTCCTTAACTATCCTCATAGTCTTCTTTGATATTTTGACTGCTTCGGGAAACTTTGTAAGCTTATCCTCCAGAAGCACCACATCCGCCGCTTCCATAGCCGCGTCGTTTCCCATAGCTCCCATAGCAATACCAACATCGCTTCGGCTTATTACAGGAGCATCGTTGATGCCGTCTCCTGCAAAGACAACAGGCGAGCCTTCGCCGATAAGCTCCTCAACGGCGTCTACCTTATCCGCAGGGAGAAGACGAGCCTTTATCCTGTCAACCCTGAGCTCCTTGCCTACAGACTCGGCTCTTTCCTGGCTGTCGCCGGTAAGCATTACAGTAGTCTTAACCCCCATAGACTTAAGGCTTTCTATTGCTTCTTTTGCATCCTCTCTCACCTTATCCGCCAGCGTGATGCATCCCATATACTCACTCTCTGAGGCTATGTGCACCGATGTGCCTGCCATGGTCCTGTACTCATCAGGTACCTTGCAAACAGCATCTATAAAATCTGCGTTACCGCATCTTATCTTACTGCTTCCCAGCATTATCTCTGTGCCCTTTCCTGCGTATTCGGTGAAAGCGCTCACGGAAGAATCCTCTGAATTTTCACCTGCATACATAACAATTGAGTGAGCAATGGGGTGATTGCTTCCTCTCTCGCAAATGAGAGCAAGCCTTAACAGCTCCTCCTTTGAAGTGTTTACGGGATATACTCCCGTCACAGAGAATTTGCCCTCGGTGAGGGTACCTGTTTTGTCGAAGACCGCAGTTTTTGTTTTGGAAAGCGTTTCAATACAGCCTGCGTTCTTGATGAGGATACCACGCTTGGAGGCTCTGCCGATTCCTCCGAAGAAGGTCAGCGGAACGGAGATAATCAAAGCACATGGGCAGGAAACCGCCAAAAATACAAGTCCGCGGTAAATCCACTCCTTGAAATCTCCGGAAAATAACAGAGGAGGAATAACGCTGAGGAGCAACGCGGCAATTACCACACATGGAGTATATACCCTTGAAAATTTGGTGATAAAGCTCTCGCTTCTTGTCTTCTTTGCCGATGCATCCTCAATCAGTTCCAGCACCCTTGAGGCTGTGCTCTTATCGTATTCGCACTCCACCTCTGCCTTAACTACCGAGGATAGATTTACTGTTCCGCTTATTACTCTGTCTCCCTTATTAAGCACTGCCGGAACACTCTCCCCTGTAAGAGAAGAAGCGTCCACGGTAGTACTGCCCTCAATTATTACACCGTCAAGAGGAATTCTATCGCCGGGCTTTATCAGGATAATCTCACCGGCTTTTACCTCCTGAGGCGTAAGGGTTACTTCCTCGCCGTCTCTAAGCACCACCGCTCTGTCAGGGCGTATATTCATAAGCTCTGCAATACTCTTTCGGCTTTTGCCCACAGCGATACCCTCGAAAAGCTCACCCACCTGAAAAAGCAGCATAACGGCAACCGCTTCAATGTACTCTCCCACAGCAAATGCCCCTACGGTAGCAACGGTCATCAAAAATTTCTCGTCCAAAAGCCGACCTCTGAATATACCGCTTACAGCAGACAGCGCCACATCATAGCCTACTATAACTGCCGGAATAATATAGAGAAAAAGGCTGTAAGCTTTATCTCTGAAGAATATTACTATTAGTACGGTCAGCACAAAGGCTGTAATAATTCTGACTAAATTTGTTCTCTGTTTTCTTGTCATAGTGCCTCTGCAATTCTGCAATCGGGCTCGATTTTCTTTACGGCCTTTTTTGCTTTTTTGAGTATATCAGCCTGCAGTTCCTCAGGAGCTTCTATAGTAAGCCTCTGAAGCAAATAACTTACCTCAGCCTTTTCAACGCCCTCAAGCCTGCCTATTGCGGTCTCCATTTTTGAAGCGCAGACAGCACAGTCTAAATCCTCTAATCTATAAACTCTCTTCATTTTCATTCTCCCTTTCATCTATATGTTCAAATCCCATTTCCACTATGGTGCGGACATGGTCATCGGCAAGAAAATAATAGATTGTCTTACCCTCACGGCGGTTTGCAACAAGGTTGCTGTCTTTCAGCACCTTAAGCTGATGAGAAATCGCCGAGGGCGACATTGAAAGCCTCTCTGAAATTTCGCAGACGCACAGCTCACTTTCAATAAGCGAGCAAAGAATTCTCAGTCTGGTTGTATCGCCGAAAATCTTGAAAAGGTCTGCCAAGTCGCAAATTCTGTCGAATTCTGCGTCCGAATTTCCCGAAATAGTGATTTTTGTTTCCTCACAATTGTGGTTATGCTTATGCATCTTCTGCCTCCTTGCGTCTTTGCTGAGACTGTTTTTATCATTTGAACAAGTATTCAATTGAATATCTGTTCATATATTACACCTCTCAGTACTCATTGTCAAGACTTTTTTTGAAAAAATAAGGCGGCGACCGAGGTCACCGCCAATACACAACCGATTATTCAATTAAAAAATCAGCTCAAAAGCCTGTTATATTCTGCGAATTTCAGAGATAGAGGGAATGTCATGATACTGCTTGACATACTCGCTGAGCGTACAGTTGTAAACGCTCTTAAAAGTAGCAATAAAGGCCTTAACGCTGGGGAAACCGTTCTCAACCGCCGCTCTTGTCTCAGATATACCGCTGGTCTGGATGTCACGCAAAGCGTGTTCAAGACGGATTAGGTTAAGGTACTGCTTGAAGGTCTTTCTTGTGTTCTGCTTGAAGTAGCGTGAGAAGTATGTAGGAGTAAGTCCGACATGGGCAGAAATCTCTCCCAAAGTAATACTCTCTCTGAAGTTGAGCTTTATATAGTCAATAGCCTTCTTTGCGTATTCAAGCTCCTCATGCTCAAGCTCAGGACGGGTTTCGTCGCGCTCCTGCTGACACTTTGTGAAAAGCTCAATCAGAATCTGAGTCATAGCCGCTGTAATTTTCAGGTCAGTAAAATCATCCTGCTCCTCAATGCACTTGACAATAAGGTCGAGCTGATGCTTGATTTCAGCCTTAGCTGTCTCGTCATTCTCAACATTAAAGCAGACCGACTCAAAGTCATCAAAATAGGCCTTGAGGAAATTGTAGGAATAAAGCACAACAAGGTACTTAACATTCTGCTGAGGCTGTTTTCCGCAGGTCTGGTGAATATTATCGTTGTTGATGACAATGTATTCGCCGTCGGAAACAACACACTCGCTGTTATTATCCATTACCCACAAATCGCCCTTAAGAACATAGTCGATTTCGATATTCTTGTGCCAATGCTTATTTGTATAGCACTCCTCACCGGGCTTGTCAAAAAGAATAACCTTGCCGGGCAAATTGTCATCGGCAGAAACAATTTCATATTTATACCTGTAATTCTTGGCCATTTCAATCACCTTGCTCATGTATCAATATTAACCTATATTAATATTATCACAGGGAAATGTGTTTGTAAATACAAAATTTCTTCCTTTTTTGTCCGAATAACCCATTTTGTATATTCTTATAAAACAAAGCCGCCTTTGAACATTTTTACACTTATCTAAAAGCACACCTACTGCTCATTGAAAAAAGCGGTGCCATAGTATATAATGGTATAGTATTAAACTAAACTATACTTATAAAGGAAATATTATGAAGAAGCTGCTTTCACAATTATTATCGGTTTTAGTTCTATGCTTGTTTCTCTGCGGCTGTGTTGACTGTTCGGTGAGTCCTGAGCCACACAAAACAGTCATAAGCACAGAGACAGCGTACACAGGGCTCAAGGTACATTTTGTAGATGTGGGGCAAGGCGACTGTATTCTGCTTGAATCCGACGGTAGTTTTGCTCTTATTGATGCAGGTGAATACAGTGAAGCAAGCAGAGTAATCTCTTATTTGAGCTCACAGGGAGCAGAAACCCTTGACTATATCTTTGCAACCCACCCCCACAGCGACCACTGTGGTTCACTTGCCGAGGTTATCAGAAGCTTTGAATGCAAGGTGCTCGTCTCTCCCGACGCAGGGGCTGACTCTGCCGCTTGGGAATATG
>JBJEOT010000005.1:0-15201 GCA_051880855.1 Ruminococcus sp. | reverse complement strand
AAATTACATTTCCGGCTTTCAGCTTTGCTCCTTCACAAAGTGCGAAGATAAGCACGCACAAAACAGCCGCCTCAAAGAAAATAAGTCCGCCCAAGCCGGTGCTGTCAAAGGTCAGTACAAACTCGTTGACAAGGTATCCCAAAAACAGCGCAACAAAGGCAAATGCTTTCTGCACCTTTGTAAAGCTCCAGTACCCGCCCTTTTTCTTCTTTTGCTCAGAGGGTACTGCTTCAAAGCTCGGCGCTGCGTCCGGCTGCGAAGGCATATCGCCGGCATAGGCGCTGTAAGACTGTTTGCATACAGCTTGGGAATCAACATAGGGAGGTGTGGTTACATCATAGCTCTGATTGTTGTGTTCTGTCATAAATACCGTTCCTTTCTATAAGAATACATATGCAAAGGTTTGCTTGCGTATAAAAACGCACGGTGCGTTTCGCTTCAAAATTATGTACTGAATCAGTCTTCCTTATATTCAAGGATATCAGAGGGCTGACACTCCAGAGCTTTACAGAGCTTCTCAAGGGTAGAGAAACGGATAGCCTTTGCCTTTCCTGTCTTGAGAATGGAAAGGTTCGGCGGCGTGATGTCAATCATCTCGGCAAGCTCGCCGGAGGATATTTTTCTCTTAGCCATAATTACATCAAGGTTTACAATTATCGCCATATTGTCCTCCTTAAATGGTATATTCGTTTTCTTCTTTGATTTCAATAACTCTCAGCAGCAGGTGCTTCATAACCTTGCAGAAGCCAAATAGCATCAATGCTACAAAAGCAATCATAAACAAAATAAACACAAAGCTGGGATGAGCTTTCATTGTGCAAATAGCGACAAGGATAAAGCCGAGCATATAGGCAATAAGCTCCACCATAGCCATCAGAGCTATTCTGTCAAAAAGGGACACGGTACTGAGCGTGAACGCCTTACCCGACTGAACATTACTGCAAATGCTGAAAATAAGAACAACAATGTAGTAAAATCCGACGGAGGTTGCCCAAACGAAAAAGAGCATAGGATACTGAAGATAGGCAATCTCGGGAAAAAGCCATGCAGCCCAGCTTGCAATCTCGGGGAGTAAGGTAACCGAAAGCACAAAGGTACAGCCCGATAAAACCAGCAACAGCCATTTGAACATTCTTATATATTTATTCATACCACGTATCCAACTGCCTTTCCTAATTTAACACAGCGTTTTTTTGAGTGTTTCGGCGCTATACGCCACGCCGCAGCGCAGGCGATGTCAAAAATCGACCTTATCTAAGTGGATATTAACATTACTGTCTGCTTTTGTCAAGAATAATTTTTCGTAAAACAATAATTATTTTATGAAATTTGCAATTTTCTTCTTCCGCAGGAATAAAAATAAACCGAGCTGTAAGCCGCGGCAAGGCAAACAAAAAGCTCCCTCTGTAAAAGGGAGCTTGCCTATACAAGCATCACGATAAAGCACGGCACAGCAGATCCTTCTGTGCCAAAAGCCGTGTAAACCTTGTCGCTTGCGAAAAAACCGCTGAGAGCTTAGGATAAAACAGCCGTCAGAATATCAACGGTCTTCTCTGCCGCAACAGACATAAACTCATAAAAGCTCATCATATCATTATGATTCAAATCATCGGAGATACAGCGGATAATTCCAAAGGGAACTTTTGCTCTGTAACAAACCTGCGCCATAGCACCGCCCTCCATCTCGCAGGCAAGGGCAGAGAAGCTTTTGCCGATTTCGAGCCTCTCCTCTGTGGCAGAAACAAACTTGTCGCCCGAGGCGATTGTGCCCATAAATACGCGGTTCCCGGCATTTTTTCCGGCACCCTCAAAGAGCTTTTGAGCAAGCTCTTTATCCAGGGGGATTTTTACCAGTCTCTCTGAGCCGCATTCAATGCACGCCTTTTCCTCGCCCAAGGCAGTACAGTCAAAGTCATGCTGAACAGCGTAGTCTCCGATTACAACATCGCAGACGGTGACCTTCTCGCTCAGCGCTCCTGCAACACCGCTGTTAATAATGGAATCGGGACTGAAAAGGTCAATCATAAGCTGAGCGCAAATTGCCGCATTGACCTTTCCTACACCGCACTGAGCAAGCACTACGGGGGTGTTGCCGATTTTTCCTCCGTGAAAAATCATACCTGAACGCTGAACCTCAGATTTCTTCTGCATTAATTTCAGAAGTCCCTTCATTTCTGCCTCCATTGCACAGATAATACCAACCATATTTTTCCCTTCCTTAACATATACAAGTGTAATTAATTAATTTTTCTTATCGGTTAATCAAAATTTCCCGTAAGGCACATTATTGAAGAAAGCGCCGCCAGGGGGGCGGTTTCTGCACGCAGAATTCTCTTGCCCAAGGTTGCCCTTCTCAGCCCCTCGCTTTCGGCTTTTTCAACTTCGCTTCTGTCAAATCCACCCTCACAGCCTATAAACACCGCTGCCGTCTTTGCTTTTTTCAGGGGCAAGGTGTGCAGAGCCTCTCCTCCGCCCTCGTAAAAGATAATTCCGAGGTCAGCCTCTCTTGCCTCTTTAAGTGCGTCTTCAAAGCTCAGCGCCTTTGATACCTGAGGGATTTTTCCTCTGCAGGACTGTTGAGCCGCTCCCAAGGCAATCTTCTGCCAACGGTCTGTCTTTTTGAAAAGCTGTTTTTCGTCAGGTCTGGAAACGCACCTCGATGTAATCACCGGCACGATTTTCGATACCCCAAGCTCAACGGACTTCTGCACAACAAAATCCATTTTGTCGCCCTTGGTAAGGGACTGATACAGAGTAATCTCAACCGAGGCTTCCTGCTGAGTAGCCTTGCGGTCTTTCACTTCGACTTCAACCCCCGAGGGAGTAAAAGCAGAAATTTCACAAAGACACTCCTCGCCCTCTGAGCTTACAAGGGTCAGCTCCTCGCCCACTCTCATTCTCAGAGATTTTTCTATATGCTTTGCGTCCTCGCCCGTTACCGTGAAGCTGTCGCCCTCTATTCTGTTATCTGCAAAAAACCAAGCCATAGTCTGCTCCTTGAAATAATCTCGCAAATTTGTGCCTTTGGCAAAGCTTGACTCCCCTTGGAAGAATTCGCCAGAAGAAACAGCCGCCTCTTCAGGGTTGCTTAACACAGAAGTACTTCTATAATATATCAAACAATCACAATTATTGCAATAATCAACTTATAATGATAAAATATTATATGTATGTCAAAACTAAAAACACCCCATAATAAAAGAGGTTGACTATGGATATAAGAGTTATTACAGAAGATGAGTTTTTGAAAACTCTTGAAAACGAAAATATACATATCGATGAGCTGTCCTCTATGCTTGTAAACAAGCTGAGAGAAGCAGAGAAAAAGGTTGCCACAGCCGAAAGCTGTACCGGCGGACTCATCTCAAAACGCATCACCGATGTAAGCGGAGCTTCCGCCGTTTTCGACTGCGGAGTCTGCTCCTACGCAAACGCAATTAAAGAGAAGGTCTTGGGCGTTAAGAGAGAGAGTCTTAAGCTTTGGGGAGCGGTTTCTCCGCAGGTTGCCCTTGAGATGGCTCAGGGCGTCAGAGCCCTCTCCTCGGCTGATATCGGCATCTCCACCACCGGCATTGCCGGACCCGGCGGCGGCACCGAGGAAAAGCCTGTCGGTCTTATATACATCGGTATTGCAAAAGAGGGTTCCTCAACTGTTATTAAAGCAGACTTTACAGCAAAAAAGGGTAGTCGGGATAATAAACGACACCTCGCAACAGCACTTGCCCTTTATTGTGGATTTCTCGTTATTTAGGGCTCTTGACGATAAAACCTATTGCAAAAACGGACAGGATATGTTATAGTTTAGTTGATTGTGATAGTCAAAATGTGGAAAACTGCGTTTTTTGAAATTCAGTCTGCTGTACCGCGATTTATCACATTATATCTCACAAACTTTTGTCTGTTTCGGATTAAGCAGACATTTCTGAATATTTCTAAATTTAATACTGTGCAGGAGATGATTTTATGTCAAGAATGGCAGGAATCCTTATGCCAATCACCGCGCTTCCTTCACCCTACGGTATCGGCACCATCGGCAAGGAAGCATACAAGTTCGCTGATTTTCTAAAGAAATCAGGTCAGAAGATTTGGCAGATCCTTCCCGTTGGGCCCACCAGCTACGGCGATTCACCCTATCAGTCCTTTTCAACCTACGCAGGCAATCCCTATATGATTGACCTCGACATCCTTGTTGAAGAAGGGCTCCTCAAGAAGTCCCAAATCAAAAAGTACAACTTCGGCACCAACCCCGGCTATGTTGACTACGAGCAGATTTACAACAGTCGCTTCGAGGTTCTCAGAATAGCTTACGAGAACTTTAAGCAGTGCGACCAGAAGGCATTTAACTCCTTCAAGCGCAAAAACTGCAAGTGGCTCGGAAACTACGCCCTCTATATGGCTGTCAAGAAGAGCTTTGATATGAAGGCTTGGACAGAGTGGGAGGATGAGTCAATCCGCCTCAGAGAAGAAAAGGCCGTTGCAAGATACAAGAGAAAGTATGCCGACGAAATCGGCTTCTGGAGTTTCTTACAGTTTAAGTTCTATGAGCAGTGGGAAAAGTTCCGCGCTTATGTCAACTCACTGGGCATCAAGATTTTGGGCGATATGCCTATTTATGTTGCAATGGACAGCGCCGACACCTGGGCTAATCCCGAGGTGTTCTGGCTTGACGAGGAGAGAAAGCCCGTATGCGTTGCCGGCTGTCCTCCCGATTATTTCTCTGCAACCGGTCAGCTTTGGGGCAATCCCCTTTACAATTGGAATTACTTAAAGGCTACCGACTATAAGTGGTGGTTCGACCGTATCAAGGCAGCAGACGCTCTTTTTGATATCACCCGTATCGACCACTTCCGCGCCTTTGACAGCTACTACGCTATTCCCTTCCCTGCCGAGAACGCAATAGGCGGCTCTTGGATGGAAGGTCCCGGCATCGGCTTCTTCAACCTTATGAAGGAGAAGATCGGCGATATAGACATTGTAGCCGAAGATTTGGGTACACTTACCCCCGGCGTTATCCAGCTTCTTCACGACAGCGGTTACCCCGGCATGAAGGTTCTGGAGTTTGCTTTTGACTCCGGCGAAGAGAACGATTATCTCCCCCATAAGTATACAGAGAACTGTGTTGTCTACACAGGCACTCACGATAACGATACCCTTATGGGCTGGAAGGCAACCGCTAAGGAATCCGATATTCAGCACGCAACTCTTTACTGCGGTATCAGCGAGGAGGAAGGCTTCAACTGGGGTCTTATCCGCACCGCTTATGCAAGCCGTGCAAACTATGCAATCGTTCAGATGCAGGATATTTTAGGTCTTGGCAGCGAGGCAAGAATGAATACTCCCTCGACTCTCGGCGGAAACTGGGAGTGGAGAGTAGATAAAGCAGCGCTCACAAAGGAGCTTTCACAGAAACTTAAAGAAATGGTAGTTACCTACAATAGACTGGAGGACTAAAATCATGAGTAAGATTATCGAAAACTTAGAGACAATATCAAAAAGTGCTTATTGCAAAAAGCCTAAGGAGCTTACAAAGGAACAGCTTCACCTTGTACTCGGCAAGGCTGTAATGAGCGAAATCGCCGACAACTGGGCAAAGAGCAAGAAGAACCACGCTTCAAAGCGCCGTGCTTACTACTTCTCTGCTGAGTTCCTTATGGGCAGAATGATTTACAACAATCTCTACTGCTTAGGCGCACTCGACGAGGTTAAGACTCTTCTCAAGTCAAAGGGTATGAACATCAATGATTTTGAAGATATCGACGACGCCGCTCTCGGCAACGGCGGTCTCGGCAGACTTGCTGCTTGCTTCCTCGATTCAGCAGCTACCCACGATGTACCCTTAGACGGATACGGCATCCGCTACAAGTACGGCCTTTTCAAGCAGAAGATTGAGAACGGCTATCAGGTTGAGGTTGCTGACGATTGGCAGAAATTCGGCGATCCTTGGTGCGTTCGCCGTATAGAGGACGCTGTTACCGTTAAGTTTGCAGACCAGACCGTTGT
Organism: Ruminococcus sp.; assembly: GCA_051880855.1. Taxonomy (GTDB): domain Bacteria; phylum Bacillota; class Clostridia; order Oscillospirales; family Acutalibacteraceae; genus Ruminococcoides. The sequence goes on along the minus strand of JBJEOT010000005.1, from coordinate 9,201 downwards.
GGCTGTTCCCTACGATATGGCTGTTATCGGCTACGGCACAAAGAACATCAATACTCTCCGTCTTTGGCAGTCAGAGGCTGTTGACGAGTTCAACTTCCTTGAGTTCAACGACGGCAGATACGACCAGTCTATCAAAGCTAAGAATGACGCTGAGAACATCTCCAAGGTTCTCTATCCCAACGATAACTCCCGCGAGGGCAAAGTTCTCAGACTTAAGCAGCAGTACTTCTTCTGCTCTGCTTCTCTCCAGGATATCATTAAGAGATACAAGGCAAAGTACGGCACAGACTTCTCTCACTTTGCAGAGATGACCGCTGTTCAGCTTAACGATACTCACCCCATCTGCTGTATTCCCGAGCTTATCAGACTTCTCGCTCTTGAGGGCGTTGAGTTTGAAGAGGCTTTCCGGATTGCACAGAAGACCTTTGCTTACACCAACCACACAGTTATGGCTGAGGCTCTTGAGAAGTGGAGCATCTCCCTTATGCGTGAGGTTATCCCCGAGATTTACTCTATCATTGAGAGAATCAACGAAAGAGAGATTAACGACTTACGCTCAAAGGGTATCTGTGAAGAGAGAATCAACGAGATGCGTATTATCGACGGCGAGAGAGTTCATATGGCCCGTCTCGGCATCTACGCTTCAAGCTACACAAACGGTGTTGCTTGGATTCACACAGAAATCCTCAAGAACGACGCTCTCAAAGAGTGGTACGAGGTTTATCCCGAGCGCTTCCAGAACAAGACAAACGGTATTACTCAGAGACGCTGGTTAGGTCTTTGCAACCCCGAGCTCTCTGCATTTATTACAGAGAGAGTCGGCGACGGCTGGCAGAGAGACCTTACTAAGCTTTCCGCTCTTAACGATATGCTTGACGACAAGACCGTCAGGGAATTCAACAAGATTAAGGCTAAGAAGAAGGCTCAGCTTGCAAAGTATGTCAAGAAGATGGACAACTTCGACCTTGATCCCTCCTTTATCTTTGACATTCAGGTCAAGAGACTCCACGAGTATAAGAGACAGCTCCTCAACGCTTTCTCCATTCTCTACATCTACTTCCTCATCAAAGACGGCAAGCTCACCGACTGGACACCCACAGCTTTCATCTTCGGCGCTAAGGCAGCTCCCGGTTACCGCCGTGCAAAGGCAATCATAAAGTATATCAACGAGATTGCAAACCTTGTAAACAACGATCCCGATACCAAGGACAAGCTCCAGGTTATCTTTGTTTCCAACTATAATGTCTCCTACGCCGAGAAGATAGTTGTTGCCGCTGATGTCTCCGAGCAGATTTCCACAGCAGGTACAGAGGCTTCCGGTACAGGTAATATGAAGTTTATGCTCAACGGTGCAGTTACTCTCGGTACCTACGACGGTGCTAATGTTGAGATTGCCCAGAACGCAGGCGAAGAGAACGAGTATATCTTCGGTGCAAGAGTTGAGGATATCGACAGACTTAAGAGAGAGGGTTACAGCCCCAGAGATATCTACAATAACAACGAGTATATCAGACGCGTTGTAGATTCCCTTGTTAACGGTATGTTCAGCGATGACGGTGCACAGGGCGAGGGTAGCTTCAGAGAGCTTTATGAAGGACTGCTCGACGGCAAGTGCTGGCACGCACCCGACCACTACTTCCTGCTTCTTGATCTTCAGGATTATGTCGATACAAAGATTCGTGTAAACAAAGAGTACAACGACAGAATCGCTTTCGGCAGAAAGTGCCTGAAGAACACCGCAAACGCAGGTATATTCAGCTCTGACAGAACAATCCTCCAGTACGCTGACGAGCTCTGGCATGTAAGCCACAAGTAATTGAGTAAGCTCAAATCCACTTACTGAATTAATTGCCAAGCTCCCGCAAGGTACAACATAAAGATTACCCCCTCGCGGCAAAGAAACGGCCGTGAGGGGGTTTTGTACTGTCCGCGCATATCTCTATTGAGGGTAACAGCTTAACAGCTGCAAGCATCGGAGTTATTGCGGATTATACAATTGCTTGCCCTCTGCTGCAAAAAAATCACCGCCTCCCAAAAAGGGAGGCGGTTTTTGTCAGTCTAAAATCTGGTTGTAAAATTCACAAAATCTGTGATTTATGCTACAGTTGCGTACATGAAGTACTTGAAGCCAAGGGGAGTTGTGAAGAAGCCCTGGATATCCTTGGAGCACATGTAAGGATCTGTGTAGTAGTAAATGGGACAGATTGCCTTTGTTGCCATGAGCATATCCTCTGCCTGGTGCATAAGCTCGTATCTCTTCTCTGTATCCTTGCAGGACTTAACCTCAGCAATAATCTTGTCGTAAGACTCTGCCCATGTGAGGTTATCTTGACCGTTGTAGGAATATCCCTTGTACTCAGCATTTTCGCCCTTGCCGTACTGAACATCGTTGTTACCGGAATCAGAAATCCACATATCAAGGAAGGAAATGGGATCGTTGTAGTCGGCAAGCCAACCGTTACGGGCGATAGAGTATTCGCCGTTCTTACGGGTCTGGAGGAAGGTGTTCCACTCCTGAACCTCGATCTTCATATCGATGCCGTAGAGTGCGAGAACACCCTGTAAGTAAGAAGCAATTGCCTCGTGGTTTGTATTCTCGTTGGTGATGTAGGTAAGTGCGGGGAAGCCGGAAACCTTACCGTCAGCGTCAACTGTAAACTTGCCGGAGGATTCTGCTACATTTGCAAGAATCTTGATTGCGTCTTCGCAGTTCTTCTCGTATGCTTCAGAAGAAACATCGAAGTAGCCCTTGCCTTCGCCCATGCCGGCGTTGTATCTGAACTCAGTTTTGTCGTCTGCGTCTGTAAGACCCATAGCAACGAAGGTGTTAGCGGGAACTTCGCCTGCCTGTGAGATGTTGTCAACGATATGCTGTCTGTCGATAAGGAGAGAGATAGCCTCACGGATAGAAACTCTCTCGCTCTCTGTGAAGTCAGCAAGTGCCTTATCGTTTACATTGAAGCAAACATAGTAAGTACCGAGCTGACCTGCAACCTTGTACTCATCGGGATAGTTCTTCTCGATAGCCTTAATCTCAGCTGCGGGAACGGAATCAATGAACTGGTATGAGCCGTTCTGATAGTTAGCATACAGAGATGTGTCGTCGGCGTTGAAGGGCCAGATAATCTTGTCTGTCTTAATTGCATCAGCGTTATAATAGTACTCGTTCTTTTCCATAACGAGCTGGCTCTGAGAGAACTCTGTTACCTTGTAAGGACCGTTGCCGATATATGTCTCAGCAGCAGTTGCCCAGCCTTCGTTACCCTCAACAACATCCTTCTTAACGGGCATATATGCAGGGAATGCACAGAGCTCGAGGAAGTAAGGAACATCGTTTGTAAGAACTACCTTAAGAGTCTTAGCGTCAACAGCTGTAACATTGAGTGTGCCCTCGTCATAGCCGTCGATTACATCGAACATGTAAGAGTAGTCAGCAGCTGTCTCGGGAGCAATTGCTCTGTTCCAAGCGTAAACGAAATCCTCAGCGGTGAGAGCTGAGCCATCGCTCCACTTAAGGTCATCCTTAAGTGTAAATGTGTAAGAAGCCTTGCCGTCTTCCTCAGCAACAGCCTCGGGAAGCTCGGTTGCAAGATCTGCAAAAAGAACTGCTGTGCCGTCTTCGCCCTGTTTGTAACCAACAAGACCGGAGAAAGCGTGGACGATGTAAGTACCGCCGTCAACTGCGGTGTTGAGAGCAGGATCAATGCTGTCAGGATAAGAACCAACGCAGAGTGTCATCTGAGTAGCTGCTGCACCACCTTCGGTGTTACCGGTACATGCAGTGAGACCAACGCACAGCATCATAACGATAGCCAAAATTAATGCGATAGATTTTTTCATTGTTTTTCCTCCTTAATTTTTCTTCCAGAAAGATAGACTGATATAAATCAACTTTTATTGATTTTCATGTTAGGCGCCGGAATTAAAGATTCCAGCAAGCAACAAAGTGTTCGGGTGACACTTCTTTAAGCGCAGGCATCTCCTCTGCACACTTTGCGGTTGCTCTCGGGCAACGGGTGCGGAAAGGACAGCCTGAAGGCATATTGAGAGGAGAAGGAACATCGCCCTCCAAAACAATACGCTGATGAGTTCTTGCGTACTCCGGGTCGGGAACCGGAACTGCGGAAAGAAGCGAGATTGAGTAGGGGTGTGCAGGGTGATTGTAAATCTCGTTTGCAGGGCCTGTCTCAACCAAGTGGCCAAGGTACATAACTGCGATTCTGTCGGAAATATGCTTTACAACCAAAAGGTCGTGAGCAATAAAGAGATAGGTCAGTCCCATCTTCTCCTGAAGCTCCTCAAACATATTGATAATCTGTGCCTGGATTGAAACATCAAGTGCAGAAACAGGCTCGTCGCAGATAATGCAATTGGGATTAACAGCCAGAGCTCTTGCAATTCCGATACGCTGACGCTGTCCGCCCGAGAATTCGTGGGCATAACGGGTAGCGTGGTCAGAGGTAAGACCTACTGTGTAGAGAAGCTCTTTAATCTTTTCTTCTCTTTCCTTTTTGTTTGCATAAAGCTTATGGATATCCAGAGGCTCGCCTACAATATCCGAAACCGTCATACGGGGATCGAGCGATGAATAGGGGTCCTGAAAAACCATCTGCACATTTTTTCTGAAATTGTTGACATCTTTCTTTGTGACGATAGGCTCTCCCTTGTAAAGAACCTTACCGCCTGTGGGCTTGTAAAGGTGAAGAATAGTTCTGCCGACGGTAGTTTTACCGCAGCCGGATTCACCGACAAGTCCCAGGGTCTCGCCCTCTTTGATAGCAAAAGAGACATCGTCAACCGCTTTAAGCTGACGGCTTTTGAAGAGGCCGTTGGGAACACTGAAATACTGCTTTAGGTTCTGCACCTCAAGCAAATAATCGTAATTACTCATTTCGGTACATCTCCTCTACTTCTTCCATGGTAATTTTGCCTTCGTCAATCATAGACTTCACATGATTCCAGCAACGCACAGAGTGAGTGTCGCTGATGTTAATCAGGCAGGGATTCTGCTCAAGGCAAACCTTCATAGCCGCGTCGCATCTGGGAGCAAAGGGACAGCCTGCCGGCATATTGAGCAGGTCAACTGCCTGTCCGCCGATGGGGTGAAGTGCCTCATGCTCATCGCTTACTGTGGGAATTGAGCGCATAAGTCCCAAAGTGTACTCATGCTTAGGGCTGTAGAAAATCTCGTCTGCTGTACCGCGCTCACAAACCTGACCGGCGTACATAACGATGATATCGTCACACATATCAGCCACAACGCCGAGGTCGTGGGTGATAAGGATAATTGCCATGCCCAGCTCCTTCTGAAGCTCCTTCATAAGGTCAAGAATCTGTGCCTGAATGGTAACATCAAGAGCCGTTGTAGGCTCGTCGGCAATAAGGATATCAGGCTCACAGGCAAGCGCCATAGCAATCATAACTCTCTGACGCATACCGCCGGAAAACTCATGGGGATACTGCTTAATACGCTTCTCAGGCTCATTAACGCCTACAAGCTTAAGCATCTCAATAGCTCTTTCCTTTGCCTGCTTTTTATTTCTGTTTGTGTGAAGCATAATCGCTTCCATCAACTGGTTGCCTACGGTAAATACGGGGTTAAGGCTTGTCATAGGATCCTGGAAAATAATAGAAATATTATTTCCGCGGATTTTATACATCTCGTTTTCCTTGAGAGTAACAATATCCTTGCCATCGTATTCGATGCTTCCGCCTACAACCTTGCCTGCGTCAGCCAGAATCTGAAGAACAGAGTAAGCCGAAACGCTTTTGCCTGAGCCGGATTCACCGACAATACCAAGGGTTTTTCCTCTTTCTATTTCGTAAGAAATGCCGTTAACGGCTTTAACTTCTCCAAGTGGAGTAAAGAAAGAGGTTTTTAGGTTTTTAACTTCTAATAAACTCATATTATCCTCTCCTTACTTTTGCTTGGGGTCAAATGCGTCACGGAGTCCGTCGCCTAAAAGGTTCAAAGACAGAACAATGAGGCAGATAACCGCTGCGGGGAAAATAAGCTGATAGGCATAAGAGTAAATACCCTCTCTTGCCTGTGCAGCCAAAGAGCCCAATGAGGGCATAGGCATTGAAACACCAAGTCCCAAGTAGCTCAGGAAGCTCTCTGTAAAGATAGCGTTGGGAATCTGCAAAGCTGTGGAGATAACCATAACGCTGATACAGTTGGGAAGCAGGTGCTTTCTGATAATTCTTGCAGGAGAAGCGCCCAGAGCCTTAGCTGTGAGTACATACTCCTGTTGCTTGATTGTAAGAATCTGACCGCGTATGAGTCGTGCCATACTTACCCAGTAAAGCAGGGCAAATACGATAAATATACTAATCATACCCGAGCCTAATTTGTAGAGTATAGTACCCGGCTCAGGAGAAATAACCACTTTAAGAACAACGGAGAACAGAATAATCATTAGCATATCCGGCAAAGAGTAGATGATATCAACTATTCTCATCATAATAAGGTCAACCTTACCGCCGAAATAGCCTGCGATTGAGCCGTAGAGAGTACCGATAATCAAAACAATGATAGAAGCAAAAAGACCTACACCCAAAGATACTCTTGTGCCGTAGATAACTCGGATAAAGTAATCTCTTCCGTCCTTGTCGGTACCGAAGATATGGGGGAAGATGCTTTCGCCGGCTTCCATACGCTCAAGCTCTGTTGAACCGTACTCAAAGGGCTCAAGGTTTGCGTAGCTGTAATCGGTTTTTCCCTTGGAAAGTCCCAGCTGCTGGTCGTAGGAGTAGGGATAAATCATAGGAATAACGATAATTGCAATGATAATAAAAATAAGTATAAAGGCACAGGTAACTGCAACCTTGTTCTTCCAAAGACGGCGCATACCGTCTTTGAAGAAGGTAACGCTCTCGCGCTCTATAATCTGCTGAGCCTTGCTCTCTGATGAAGCTTTCTCGAACTTTTTAAGGTTAAGCTGAAAGCTGAAAGGATTCTTCTTGGGCATATCGCCTGTATTGGTCTTCTTTTTCATCTCAGCACCCCCTTAAGAAAGATCTACTCTGGGGTCAACCAGCTTGTAGAGAATATCGGAAAGCAACATCATAATAATAACGATAACCGCGAGGAAGATTGTAACACCCATAACCATAGGATAGTCTCTGTTGATAATGGAGCTTACAAAGAAGCTTCCTAAGCCGTGTACCGCAAAAATCTCCTCAACAACCAAAGAGCCTGTGAGAATGAAAGCAATCATAGGACCTGCGTATGTGATAACGGGAGTTACGGCATTTTTGAGGGCGTGCTTAAAGAGCACCTTTGCAGGGCGAACACCCTTTGCCTTGGCTGTACGGATATAATCCTGTCCCAAAACATCAAGCATAGACGAACGGGTAAGGCGGATTGTGTAAGACATGGGGTACAGTGCCAAAGATATAATGGGAAGCACCAAACCGCCGGGAGCAGAACCGTTTGTGGGGAACCACCCTAAGTTTACCGCAAATATAAGCAAAAGTAATGTCGCAATAAGGAAGGAAGGCATCGCAACAAAAGCGGTAGAAAGCACCATAATAATTCGGTCGACGAGCCTGTCATGGAAAACGGCCGCCAAAGAGCCGAATACCATTCCAAACACAAGGGCGATGCCCGCTGCGATAATACCAATCTTTGCGCTGACTGCAAAGCCCTCCAGAATCAAGTCCATAACCTGCTGTCCGCGGAACTTGATAGACGGTCCGAAGTCCAGAGTGAAAACACCCTTTACATAAGTTAAGTACTGCTCACCCAAAGGCTTGTCCATTCCGTACTTAGCCTCCAGCGCTGCCATAGTCTCGGCAGAGGGAGATTTTTCACTGAGGAAGGGACCTCCGGGAATTGCCTGCATAGTCCAAAAGGTGATTGTAACAATCAAGAAAATCGTTACAACAGCAAGCAAAACTCTCTTTATTAAGTAATAAAGAAATTTTTTGTCCATTGTGTTAACACTCCTGTATCTGAATTTCGCATATCAATTATTGTAGAATTGCTACAACAAGGCTGAAGAGCCAAACGCCGAAGGGCACACGCCCAACAGCCTGCAGAGACTATTCCAAGCCTATTTTGAGATATCTAATATCATACCACAACAGCACAGAAAAAACAAGAGAAAATAATAGATTTGTAATGCTATATCCAGAAAATTCCACACTTTTTGTGCAAAACGCAGAAAAACTTGTGGCAGTTTGAAAAATCAATACAAAGTTTTGTGCTTTTCGTAAGAAAAAAATGAAAAATTTCGTCACATTTCCAAAAATTCGCCTGCTTGTATTTCCTGTAACAGTGGGGTTTTTCTCTGCTTTTTCGCAAATAAACACAAGAAAACAGCAATTTCGCCGCCCGGCCCAAAACACCTGTCACACGCAAAAAGAGCACAGCCCGCAAGCTGTGCTCTCATCATCTGTATTATTTAGAAAATACCGCCCTGAAAATCAGTTTCTTCTGGGTCTGCGGTTGTCTCTTCCGCCGCGGCGGTCATCTCTGCGAGGTCTTTCGCTGAGGTCATTTTCGGGAGTAAGTCCGTCTACCTCAATAAGCACCTCACGGCGTGAAAGGTTGAGTCTGCCCTTGTCGTCAATCTCCATAACCTTAACGCGGATAACATCGCCCACATTAACAACATCGGTTACATTCTCTGTGCGCTTAACATCAAGCTGGCTCACATGAACAAGACCTTCCTTGCCGGGAGCAATCTCAACAAAAGCGCCGAAGTCCATAATACGGGTAACCTTACCGAGATAAATTGCGCCGGGCTCGGGGTCAACAGCGATGGTCTCAACAATGGAAAGTGCTCTCTTGCAGTTCTCAAGGTCAATACCCGAAATGAACACATGGCCGTTGTCGCCGTCCTCTTCAATGTCAATCTTAACCTCGCACTGAGCCTGAATCTCCTTGATAACCTTACCGCTCTTACCGATAACCTCAGAAATCTTTTCTGCGGGAATGGTAGTTGTGAGCATTTTGGGAGCATACTTGGAAAGCTCCTCACGGGGCTCTGCAATAGCCTTGAGCATAACCTCGTCAAGGATGTAGTTACGCGCAACATGAGTTTTCTCAAGTGCTTCCTTAATCATCTCGGGTGTAAGGCCGGAGATTTTCAGGTCCATCTGGATAGCTGTGATTCCGTCGTGAGTACCTGCTACCTTGAAGTCCATATCGCCGAAGAAGTCCTCAACGCCCTGGATATCAACCATTGTCATCCA
>JBJEOT010000004.1:0-15881 GCA_051880855.1 Ruminococcus sp. | reverse complement strand
AAGCAAATCTGGTATATACTAATAAATTATGGAAATAATTGAAATAATTGCTGAGAGGTTGTAGTTGCTATGGAAAGAAAGCTGTGGTTCAAGAGCGATTATCAGCAGGGAGCACATCCCGAAATTCTCAAAAGGCTTACCGAGACGGCAAGGATTCCCCAGAGCGGTTACGGAACAGATGATTTTTCTTTGAGTGCCGAAGAGAAAATCCGCAAGGTATGTAAATGTGAGGGCGCACAGGTCAAGTTTATTACAGGAGGCACTCAGGCAAATCAGCTTGTAATAAGCACTGTGCTTGAGTCTTACGAGGGAGTAATCTCTGCTGACTCAGGACACATCAATGTTCATGAGGCAGGAGCGATAGAGTACTCAGGCCACAAGGTGCTGACGGTTCCCTCACACGACGGCAAGGTCGATGCCGAGGACATAAAGGCATTAATTGATAAGTTTCAGCAGGACGAGAGCTTTGAGCACACAGTATATCCCGGAATGGTGTATGTTTCTCACCCCACGGAGCTTGGCACGCTCTACACATATTCGGAGCTTAAAGCGGTTTCCGATGTGTGCCGTGAATATAGTATTCCTCTCTACCTTGACGGAGCCCGCCTGGGATACGGTCTTATGAGCGAAAGTGCGGATTTAGATATGCCTGCCATAGCAGAGCTTGTTGATGTGTTTTACATCGGAGGTACAAAAATGGGTGCCCTCTGCGGTGAGGCTGTGGTCTTTACCAAGAACAATATGCCCAAAAATTTCGTGCCTCGGATTAAGCAGAGAGGTGCGCTTCTTGCAAAGGGCTTCTTAAACGGTGTGCAGTTTGACGCCCTTTTTACAAATGACCTTTACTTCAGAATCGGCAAGCATGCCATTGATATGGCGATGAAGCTGAAGAGAGGCTTTCTTTCAAAGGGTTATGAGCTGTTTGCGGATTCTCCCACAAACCAGCAGTTTGTCATCTTGCAAAATGAGGTTTGTGAGAAGCTTAAAGAAAAGGTTCAGTTTGAGTGTTGGGAGAAGCTTGACCGAAACCGCACGGCGGTACGCTTTGTAACGGGCTGGGCAACTACCGAAGAAGAGGTTGATGAGCTGTTAGACCTGGTATAAAACATATTTGCTTTTTGAGTAAATCTATGATTTATGCTTTGCGGGTTTAACACAATACAGAGACAACACTAAATTGCGGAAAGAATAGAGGGTAATTACATGGGAAATATCAGGGGACATGTAAAAAAGGTTTGTCAAATCCTTGCCGAAAGCAATAGGACGTTCAGGGATATTTATACGGTTATACACAGTCATGAAGATAACATAATGGCTGAGTACTTAGTGGGGGGATACCCTGCCGAGTGCACCTACGGGGAAGCTAAGAAAAACGCAGAGCTGATTGCAAGGGGTGTTGCTTCGGCTGCAGGCTCAGACGGAGCATACATCGGACTCTACGCAAACAATTGTGTAGAATGGATGATAATGTTCTGGGCGATTCTCAGAAGCGGAAACAAGCCCTATCTTATGAATTTGCGTCAACCAAAGGATTTTTCGCAAAGTATTCTTTCTACCCTTGACTGTCAGCTTGTTATCTATAAGGATGAAGTTGAGGATTTTTCGGTAAAATCCCTTTCATACGCCGAACTTTACAAATTAGGCAAAGAAGCACCGGCTATTGAGAACAGCGTATTCGGCAACGAGATGGCTCTCTCAACAAGCGGTACAACTCTCAGCAAAAAAATTTGCTTTTACACAGGCAAAGAAATTTGCGCGCAGATAATCAATATGAAACAAATGCAGAAGAAGATGCCATACCTCACAAATACCTATGAGGGCAAACTCAAGCATCTTGTTTTCCTGCCTTTATACCATATTTTCGGCTTGGTTGCTACTTATCTTTGGTATGCTGCATGGGGTTCAACCTTTGTATTTCTGAAGGATATGTCCCCGGAAACTATACTGAGCACAGTCAGAGCTCACAAGGTAACTCATATTTTCTCTGTGCCGCTTTTGTGGAATTCCATAGAGAAAACCCTGCGATTTAACCTTTCTACCAAAGATGAGAAAACTAAGCAGAAGTTTGACAGGGCTTTGAAGATGTCTATCGATTTGCAGGATATCTGTCCTGCTTTAGGCAGAAAGTTTGCCTCTGCGGCTTTTTCCGATGTAAGATGCAGACTGCTGGGCGAAAGCATCTGTTGCTGTGTTACAGGCGGAAGCTTTGTGAGGGAAAGTACCCTTGAGATTATTAACGGCTTGGGATATCCTTTGCTGAACGGTTACGGAATGACAGAAATCGGAATTTCCGCTGTGCAGTGTGCAGGAAAGATAAAAGAAAGAATAAAGGGTTCAGTAGGCGAGCCTTTTTCATCAGTTGAATTTAAGATTTCCGAAGAGGGAATTCTTCTTGTAAAAGGCGACTCAGTTTGCCACAGGATTGTAGCCGACGGCATAGAGCGCGAGAATAAAGAGTGGTTCAGCACAGGCGATGTAATGACCTGCGACTCAAAGGGCTCTTACTATATAAAGGGCAGAGAATCTGATGTTGTATTCGGTGACGACGGCGAAAACCTCAATCCCGATTTTGCAGAAGAAGCATTCCTTTTACCCGATGTAGTAAACTACTCTGTTTTAGGCAACAGGGATAACTCCAAGCTTATGCTTGTCGTGCAGATTCCCAAGGGGCTTTTAGAGGTGCAGAGACAGAAGCTCAAGACTGCAATTGAAGAGTGCAATATGAAGCTTCCCAACTCCTATAAGGTCAAGAAGGTTAAGTTTACCTATGACCAGATTCTTACTCCGGGAGCAATTAAGGTGAGCAGAGCTTTGCTCAGAAAAGAGATTGCATCAGGTAAGATTAAGCTCTTTGACCTTGATGCAGAAGAGCAAGCTGCTGTGCAGGGTGAGGACACTGAGCTGAAAATAATTTTAAGAGGCCTTTTTGCAAAAGCGCTTAAGAGAAAGTCAAGCGATATTCCCGACAACGGCCATTTTATGGATGACTTAGGCGGCTCAAGCCTTGACTATTTTACCTTGATAGGTGAGATTGACAAACGCTTCGGTGTTACCTTGGGATACGAAAATCAGCAGTTCGGCTATTCTGTTGAAGAGTTTGAGAAGATTCTTGAAAAGCTTATCAGCTCAGTCTGAGCAATAAGACGCAGCAAAAGCGAACAAAACATTCAGTGATAGCAATCCCCTGACGGCATAGCTGAAATAACTGCCGTCAGGGAATTTTTGCTTTAGACATAGAAGCGGCGGCTTTTATTGTGCAGTGAAGCGCTTATTTATTATTTTTTTCAAATAGTTAATGATTTTTTGATATAATGGTGATAATATATAAATAAGTCTAATATGATTATTAATTACAGAGCAATCTTTTTGCTTTTTTAGGAGGTTCATTATGAAGATATGTGTGTTTGGCGCAGCATCACCCAAGATTGAGAATGACTACTTTGTTGCAGTTGAGGCGCTTGGCAAAGAGCTTGCAAAAAGAGGCCATTCGCTGGTTTTCGGCGGAGGCGGTAACGGACTTATGGGCGCTGTAGCAAGGGGCGTTCATTCAGAGGGCGGACATATCGTGGGAGTTATTCCCGGTTTCTTTTCCGATGAAAACATTGAGGCTACCTTTGAGCATTGCGACGAGTTTATCGAGACAGAGACAATGCGTGAAAGAAAGCAGGTTATGGAGGACCGCTCCGACGCCTTTATTATTGTTCCCGGCGGAATCGGTACCTTTGAGGAGTTCTTTGAGATACTTACACTCAAACAGCTTTGCCGTCACAACAAGCCAATTGCGGTTTATAATGTAAAGGGTTACTATAACGAGCTGAACCAGGTGCTTCAGGAATCTGTGAATAAGGGTTTTATTCGCTCAAGCTGTGACGACCTGTTTATGTTCAGCGACAGTATGGACGAGATATTGGAATATATCGAAGCCCCTCAGCCTGAAAACAGGCTTGTGAGCAACTTAAAGGACGGCTGATTTACCTTTGTTTTTTTATGTGTAAGGAAGTGGATGCAAAATGAAAATAACCTTTATCGGAGCTTGCCGAGAGGTAACAGGAAGCTGTACTTTGCTTGAGGCAGGAGGACAATATGCGCTTGTAGACTGCGGTATGCCACAGGGCGCAGATGTCTATGAGAATGTTGAGATTCCCGTGAATCCTGCCGATATAGGTTGGATATTTTTAACCCACGCTCATGTTGACCATTCGGGCTATATACCCCTTATTTACAAACAGGGCTTCAGAGGTCAGATTTTTGCCACAGCAGAGACCTGCAGCCTTTGCAACATAATGCTCCGCGACTGTGCTCACATTCAGGAATCGGAGGCAAATTACAAAAACCGCAAGCTAAAGCGCGCGGGCAGAGAATTGATTGAGCCACTTTTCAGCACAGAGGATGCCGAAAGAGTTATGAGTCATTTCCGTCCTCAGCACTACGGCGAAATGATACAGATTAGTGAGAATATAGCAATTAGATTTAATGATATAGGTCACCTGTTGGGAAGCTCTGCCATAGAGGTTTTTCTTGCCGAGGGGGATGTTCACAAAAAGCTTTTGATGAGCGGTGATGTGGGCAATACCAATCAGCCAATAATTAACGATCCCAAGGCTGTGGACGGCTGCGACTACCTTGTTGTTGAGTCAACCTACGGCAACCGTCTGCATAATCAGACGCAAGAGAATACGGTTGAGCTTTTGGCAGAGTTTATTCAGTCAACTCTCGATAAAGGCGGTAATCTGATAATACCGTCCTTTGCAGTCGGCAGAACGCAGGAGCTACTGTACTTTATACGTGAGATTAAGGCTCGCGGACTTGTGAAGGGACACGATAACTTCCCTGTGTATGTTGACTCTCCTTTGGCTAATGAGGCAACAAGCATCTATATGCAATGCAGTACCGACTGCTTTGACGAGGAGATTAAAGAGGTTATGAGAAGAGGAGAGAATCCCTTGGTTTTCCCCGGACTCAAAACCTATGTAACAATCGAGGAGTCAAAACAGCTAAACATTGACCAAAGACCTAAGGTTATTATTTCTGCCAGCGGAATGTGCGAGGCAGGACGAATCTGCCATCACCTTAAATACAATCTTTGGAGAAAAGAGTGCACAGTTCTCTTTGTAGGCTACCAGGCTGTCGGAACTTTGGGCAGACGGATTTACGACGGAGCTGAGTCTGTCAGAATCTTTGGGGATGAAATTGCTGTGAATGCAAGGATAGCAACGCTTCCCGGAGTCAGCGGTCATGCTGATAAAAACGGACTTCTCGCCTGGATTAAGTCGATGAGGGTTAAGCCCAAAAGAGTGTTTGTAAATCACGGAGAGGAAGCCTCTGCAACCGAGTTTGCCAATACGCTTAAGGAGGAGCTTTCCCTTGACGCTATGGCACCTTTCAGCGGTACAGAATTCGATATGCTCACCGACAGCTTTGTTAAGGTTACAGAAGGTGTGCCTGTGCAAAGAAAAGCTCAGGCTGAAGCCGAGTTTTCCAAGAGCAGGCTGAAGTTTAAGAATCTTAACTGTGCCGTTAAGAGACTTCTTGCTTTGGCAGAAAGCTCAGAGGGCTTTCCGAATAAAGAGCTTGAAAGATTTACAGAAGAAGTTAATGCCCTCTACGAAAAATACAAAAGATAGTATTATATAGAATTTGACTTTAGAACTCTCTCCCTGGTTTTGCAAACGCTGTCAGTTGCGCTTAGTCTGCGTCAGCAAAAACGGGGGAGAGTTTTTTTGCTGTACTCTAAAAATCAGTATTCAAGGCCAAAGTCCTCATTTACTGCGGAAAGCAGTTTTGAACTGCAGAACACAACCCTACTCTTTTTACTGCATTTACTATTGCATTATTTATGCATCGATTATATAATATACTTTCGAAGTATAAAAAAGGGTTACGGTTTTGAAAGATGTTTATAAAGAAGTATATAGGAGACAAGGCGTTTTATAAAAAGATGCTGATTATTACTCTGCCCATCTTGGTGCAGAATGTTATCACCAACTTTGTAAGCCTTATCGATAACATACTTGTAGGTCAAATCGGCACAGAGCAAATGTCCGGCGTTGCCATTGTAAATCAGCTCATTTTTGTTTTTAACCTGTGCATTTTCGGCGGTATCTCGGGCGCGGGAATTTTTACCGCTCAGTACCACGGCAAGGGCGACCATAAGGGAGTCAGAGATACACTCAGAGCAAAGCTCATAATAGTTGCGTTTGTCTCGGTTGTGTTCGTTGTGGGATTCTTGCTTTGCGGTGACCGGCTCATATCTATGTTTTTACATAAGGGCGAGGACAATCTTGATTTGAATGCAACTTTGCAATACGGCAAGGAATATCTTTTGATAATGCTTTTGGAGATTCCGCTTTTTGCGCTGTCACAGGCATATTCCGGCACGCTCAGAGAAACCGGCAGCACGGTTCTGCCCATGACGGCAGGCATAGCAGCTGTCTTTATAAATTTGGGACTTAACTGGGTGCTGATTTTCGGAAATCTCGGTGCCCCTGCATTAGGCGTTCAGGGTGCGGCCATTGCAACTGTAATTGCAAGATTCGGCGAAACTGCAATTGTTATGATTGCCACTCATATTAATTCCTCTAAGCACAAGTTTATAAGAGGTACATACAGAAGCTTCTTAATTCCAAAAGAGCTTGTGAAGAACATAGCTTTGAAGGGCCTGCCTCTTATGCTCAACGAGGTTCTTTGGGCTGTGGGAACAACCGCACTTGTGCAGTGCTATTCAACAAGAGGTTTAGAGGTTGTTTCGGCACAGAATATCTGCTCAACTATTTCAAACCTTTTCTTCTGTGCTTTTTTTGCTTTCGGAAGTGCCATAAGCATTATTGTCGGTCAGCTTTTGGGAGCAGGAGAACTGGAGAGAGCAAAGGACGAGGACAGAAAGATTATCTTTACATCCGTAGTTGTTTGTGTTTTTGTGGGCGGTTTTATGGCTCTGCTGTCTCCTGTAATTCCGCAGGTTTACAACACTACCGACAGCGTTAAAGCAATTGCAACAACAATGCTGTTTATTTCTTCGGTGATGATACCTTTCAACGGCTTTACTCACACCGCGTATTTTACACTCCGTTCCGGAGGAAAAACCTTGGTTACATTCCTCTTTGACAGCGGTTTTGTGTGGACTGTTTCAATCCCTGCGGCTTTTGTTTTATCAAGATTTACCGATATGCCGATTATCCCCTTGTATGCAACTATGCAGGGCCTGGAGATTATCAAGTGCGTTGTGGGATTTATCCTTGTCAAAAAAGGCGTTTGGGTCAACAACCTGGTAGCGGATAAAGAGAACTGATAATATGTATTTTGCCTCCCTTTCTTAGGGAGGCTTTGCTTTTTTTCGACAGCCTTTGACATATTGACAATACCGTGATATAATTGTATCACTTTATTGAGAGGCGGTTTACTAATGGTTCATATTCTTTACAATCCTCTTGCGGGAAGCGGACAGGGCGAGGCTGTTGCTAAGGTTGTTCAGGCAGCTCAGCAGGGTGAGTTGGTACAGAAAAGCGTTATCGGTTTAGACGCAAAAGCTTACCTCGAAAAGCTTACAGCAGACGACAAGGTTATCCTCTGCGGCGGTGACGGTACTCTAAATCGCTTTGCAAACGATACCTACGGTATGGATTATCCCTGTGAGATTTATCTTTATAAAACCGGCACAGGCAACGATTTCCTCAGAGATTTAGAGGATGAGGTTAAGGATGATATGATTCTGATTAATGACTACATCAAGAATCTTCCTACAGTTACGGTTAAGGGCAAAACCACGCGGTTTATCAACGGCATCGGCTTCGGTATTGACGGCAAGGCCTGCGAGGTAGCTGACGAAATGATTGCCAAGGGCAAGACAAATATCAACTATGCATCTATCTCAATCAAGCTCTGCCTTTTCGGCTACAAATGTCCCAACGCTGTTGTTACCGTTGACGGCAATAAGCATGAGTTTAAGAAGGTTTGGCTTGCATCCGGTATGAACGGAGCTTTTTACGGCGGAGGAATGAACATTACCCCCGGCCAGGACAGACTCTCGACCGAGCTTTCGACCTGCATCATTCACAGCAGCGGTAAGCTCAAAACCTTAATCGTGTTCCCCAAGCTTTTCAAGGGCGAGCACATTAAGCACAAAGAGATGGTATCTCTTATGACAGGCAAGGAAATTACCGTCGAGTTCGATTCTCCTATGGCTATGCAGATTGACGGCGAGACGGTCCTCGATGTTACCTCTTACACCATCCGTAAGGATTGATTCTGCACCGCAGAAAAGTTTATGTTTTGCACCCGGGGTATTTGCGCTTCGGGTGCTTTTTGCGCGTTTGCTTGCTTTTTGATTTTATAGGAAATAATCAAAAAAATATGTTATAATTCTCTCATGGCATTGACATTGTTTTTGCACGGTGTTATTATATCTACAATAAATCTTTAAGAGCGGTACAGAGATGCCGACAAGATTTTTATATATATGTCCGCAGTCCAAGCTGCGAGCAATTATGTAACTGTATCTTGTCGTATATCCACGGCAGGATTTTTTTATTATACAGGGTAATTTTGAGAGGATGACTTTTGTGAAGTACTTACTGAAAAATGCAAAGGTTTTCGTAAAAGGCGAGTTTGTATCTTCGGATGTGCTCGTCGCCGACGGCGTGATTGCTTCTTGCTTCAAAGGTCTTTCCTGTGATGAGGCTGAGGTTTTTGATCTCAGCGGTAAAGTTATTTTTCCCGGCTTTGTGGATGTGCATGTGCATTTTCGTGAGCCGGGTTTTCCGTATAAAGAAACTATGCTCACCGGCACAAGGGCAGCTGCCCACGGAGGCTTTACAACCGTATGCACAATGCCAAACCTCTCGCCTGTGCCCGATTCCTACGAGAGCTTAAAAGAACAGCTTGATATAATTGAGCGCGATGCAGTGATAAATGTTATTCCCTACGGCGCAATCACCAAGGGTGAGCACGGCAAAGAGCTTGCTGATTTTGAAGCTATGAGCAAATATGCTGTTGCGTTTTCCGATGACGGCAGGGGAGTGCAGAGCGAAGAGATGATGCTCTCAGCAATGGAAAAAGCCAAGAGCCTCGACAAGATGATAGTTGCCCACTGTGAGGATAACTCACTTCTAAAGGGCGGATATATTCACGATGGCGAATACGCAAAAAAGCACGGCCACAGGGGAATATGCTCCGAGAGCGAGTACGGCCCGATTATGCGGGATGTTGAGCTTTCTGAAAAAACAGGCTGTGCTTACCATGTTTGCCATGTTTCTGCAAAGGAGTCTGTTCAGGTTATAAGAGAGGCAAAGGCAAGAGGCATTGATGTGACCTGCGAAACAGCGCCGCACTATTTGGTTCTTGACGACAGCTTTCTTGCGGACGAAGGCAGGTTCAAGATGAATCCGCCGCTGCGAGATAAAAGCGATAGAGAGGCTCTTATAGAGGGCATTGCCGACGGCACAGTGGATATAATAGCAACCGACCATGCACCCCACTCAAAAGAGGAGAAGTCGCGGGGCCTTGAGAAAAGCGCAATGGGAATTGTAGGGCTTGAAACCGCATTCCCCGTGCTTTATACAAAGCTTGTCAAAACAGGCGTAATCACCCTTGAGAAGCTGATTGAGCTTATGAGCGTAAAGCCTTCAAGGAGGTTTTCTGTGGGCTCTGAGCTTGAGGTGGGAAACAAAGCGGACTTAACCGTATTTGACCTTGAGCGGGAATATACATTGAGTTCCGAGGAGTTTCTTTCAAAGGGAAGAGCAACTCCCTTTGAGGGAGATAGGGTATTCGGCAAGTGTTTGCTTACAATCTGTAACGGCAAAATAGTTTACAGAGATAAATCGGTTTAATACAAAATATTAACTATAAACCAAGCTAAGAAAGGTAGAAAGTTATGGCAAAGCGTAAGGATATCAAAAAAATTCTGATTATCGGTTCAGGCCCTATTGTAATCGGACAGGCCGCTGAGTTTGACTATGCAGGCACGCAGGCTTGTCTTGCTCTTAAGGAAGAAGGCTATGAGGTTGTGCTGTGCAACTCAAACCCCGCAACAATTATGACCGATACAACAATTGCAGATAAGGTTTATATGGAGCCTCTTACCCTTGAGTTTATAGCAAGGATTCTTCGCTATGAAAGACCTGACGCAATTATCCCCGGTATCGGCGGACAGACAGGTCTTAACCTTGCAACCCAGCTTCAGAAGAAGGGTATTCTTGAGGAATGCGGAGTTGAGCTTCTCGGCACAAGCAGCGAGAGCATTGAGCGAGCAGAGGACAGAGAGCTCTTTAAGGAGCTTTGCGAGAGTATCAACGAGCCGGTTATCCCTTCACGCATCACCTATAATATTGAGGAGGCAAGAGAGGCTGCAAAAGAAATCGGCTACCCTGTTGTGCTTCGTCCTGCTTTTACCCTGGGCGGTACCGGCGGCGGTTTTGCCAATAACGAAGATGAGCTTAACGAAATGGCAATAAACGCTTTCAGACTATCTCCTGTATCTCAGGTGCTTATTGAGAAGAGCGTCAAGGGCTACAAGGAAATTGAGTTTGAAGTTATGCGCGACTCTCAGGACCACGCAATTATGATTTGCGGAATGGAGAATATCGACCCCGTAGGCGTTCACACCGGTGACTCTATGGTTGTTGCTCCCATTATGTCTCTTAACGAGCACGACTTCACAATGCTAAAGGAAAGCGCTTTTAAGATTATCAAGACACTTAGAATTGAGGGTGGCTGTAATGTTCAGTTTGCTCTTAACCCCAATTCTTCGGAGTATTACCTTATTGAGGTAAATCCCAGAGTTTCCCGTTCATCTGCTCTGGCTTCCAAGGCAAGCGGATATCCCATTGCAAGAGTTACCGCAAAGATTGCCGTCGGTATGACTCTTGAGGAGATTGCAATTGCCAACACGACTGCCGCATTTGAGCCTGACCTTGACTATGTTGTTGCAAAGCTTCCCCGTTTCCCCTTTGACAAATTTCCCACAGCCTCCAATGAGCTCTCAACTCAGATGAAGGCAACAGGAGAGGTTATGGGTATCGGCTCAACTCTTGAGGAGTGTTTACTCAAATCCGTTCGCTCCTTGGAGACAGGCGTGTGCCACTTCCACAGCCCTAAGTTTGACAGTAGAGACACAGGCGATATACTCAGATATATAGAGAAGTTCCACGACGATAACTTCTTCGCTGCTGCCGAGCTTCTCCGCCGCAATGTTTCAGTTGAGAAGCTTCACGAGATCACAGCCATTACCGAGATTTTCCTTGAAAGCCTTAAGAAAATTGTAGATTACGAGACAGTCATAAAAGAAAACAAGCTTGATATTGAGGTGCTGAAAGAAGCAAAGAAGATTGGTTTTGCCGATAAATATATCGCAAAGCTTTGGAATATGACCGACGATGAGATTTTTGCTATTCGTAAGAAGGAAAATATATTCCCTGTTTACAGGATGGTTGACACCTGCCACACAGGCGCATATATCCCTTACTTCTACTCAAGCTACACAGGCGAGAATAAGTCAATTGTCACCGACAAGAAGAAGACTCTTGTTCTCGGCGCAGGACCTATCAGAATCGGTCAGGGCGTTGAGTTTGACTACTCTACCGTACACGCAGTTTCCACTATCCGCAAGTCCGGTATTGAGGCAATAATCATCAACAATAACCCCGAGACGGTTTCCACCGACTATACAACAGCCGACAAGCTTTACTTTGAGCCTCTTACTCCTGAGGATGTAATGAATGTTGTTGAGTTTGAGGGTGCTTATGAGGCTATCGCATCACTTGGTGGCCAGACTGCGATCAACCTTGCCGAGCCTATCGGCAGACGCGGTGTTACCGTTATCGGTACGGATGTTGAGGCTATCGACAAGGCGGAGGACAGAAAGAGCTTCGAGAGAATTCTTGCTGAGCTTAACATTCCTCAGCCCAGAGGAAGCGCTGTTACCAATATTGAAGACGGCGTAAAGACTGCCGCTGAGATCGGTTATCCCGTGCTTGTCCGTCCAAGCTTTGTATTGGGCGGCCGTGCAATGCAGATTGTTGCAAACGAGGAACAGCTCAGAGTTTATCTGCGTACTGCTGTTGAAATTGATGAGGACAAGCCTGTTCTGGTGGATAAATACATTATGGGCAAAGAGGTAGAGGTTGACGCTGTATGCGACGGAACAAATGTGTTTGTTGCAGGTATTATGGAGCTTGTTGAACGCACGGGTGTTCACTCAGGCGACAGCATCAGCGTATATCCCACATACAGTATTTCAAACGATGTTAAGGGTATTATCCTTGAGTATACAAAGAAGCTCGGTTTGGGACTCGGTATTATCGGCCTTTACAATATTCAGTTTATCGTTGATAAGGATGACAATGTGTTTATCATCGAGGTTAACCCCCGTTCTTCAAGAACGGTTCCCTTCCTGTCAAAGGCAACAGGCTACAGCCTTGCAGATATTGCAACAAATGTTATCCTCGGAAAGAGCCTTCCTGAGCAAGGCATTTTCACAATCTATCCCGAGGAGCAGAAGCGCTGGTATGTCAAGGTGCCTGTGTTCTCCTTCAATAAAATCAGAGGACTTGACGCTTACCTTTCTCCCGAAATGAAGTCCACAGGTGAGGCTATCGGCTACGACGAGAAGCTCAACCGAGCACTCTACAAGGCTCTTCAGGCATCGGGTATGACAGTTCAGAACTACGGAACGGTATTTGTCACAGTTGCCGATAAGGATAAGCCCGAAGCACTTGAGCTTGTCAGACGCTTCTACAAGTTAGGCTTCAATATAGAGGCTACCGAGGGTACTGCAAAATTCCTTAAGGAAAACGGTATTCGCGTAAGAGTACTCGGAAAAATCGCAGAGGGCTCCGAGGATATTCCCAAGGCACTGCGCCGCGGCCACATCTCCTATGTTATCAATACCCGAGACTTAGGCTCACAGAGTCAGGCAACGGACGGCTTTGAGATTCGTGCCTGTGCCTGTGATAACAATGTGACAATGTTCACTGCCTTTGATACAGTAAAGGTACTCCTTGATGTTCTTGAGGAGACAACCCTCACAATCTCTACAATTGACGCAGTAAAGAATTAACACAGGTACAGAATCCGCATGACTACGGCGGAGGTTTTGAAACAGACTTATAGTCAGAAAGGCAAGAGAATTTCAAAATGAAACAAAGCGTTTTTAAGATTCTCACAAACCAATTGATAGCAAAAGATGTTTATAAAATGACTCTCTGCGGTGATACCTCAGACATCACCGCCTCAGGTCAGTTTGTAAATATTAAGCTTCAGGGCTTTTACCTGAGAAGACCGATTTCCGTTTGCGAGGTTGAGGGTGATGTGCTGACGCTTATCTACAAGGTGGTAGGTCACGGCACAGAGGCAATGAGCCTTATGACAGCTAATCAAGAGCTTGATATCCTCACAGGGCTTGGTAATGGCTACGACCTTTCGCTCAGCGGTGACAAGCCTTTGCTTGTAGGCGGCGGCGTCGGTGTGCCTCCTCTCTATGAGCTTGCAAAAAGGCTTGCGAAAGAAGGCAAAGAGGTTACTGTCGTTATCGGCTTTAACACAGCGTGCGAGGTGTTTTATGAGGACGAGTTTAAGTCGCTGGGCGTAAAGACCTATGTTGCAACTGCCGACAGCTCAAAGGGCAACAAAGGCTTTGTTACCGATATTATGAAAAATATCGAGGATTATACCTATGTTTACACCTGCGGTCCCGAGCCTATGCTCAAGGCCGTTTACAGTCAGAGCAAAACCGGCGGTCAGTTTAGCTTTGAAGAGCGTATGGGCTGCGGCTTCGGTGCTTGTATGGGCTGCTCCTGCAAAACAAAGTACGGCAGCAAGCGCATCTGCAAGGACGGTCCTGTACTTACAAAGGAGGAGATAATATGGTAAACACAAGGATTAATCTCTCCGGCATTGAAATGGATAACCCGATTATCCCGGCAAGCGGTACCTTCGGCTTTGGCTACGAGTTTGCCGAGCTTTACGATATAAATATATTGGGCTCATTTTCCTTTAAGGGCACAACCCTTGAGCCGAGGTTTGGCAACCCTACTCCTCGAATTGCCGAAACCCCAATGGGTATGATTAACTCCGTCGGACTGCAAAATCCCGGTATCGACAAGGTTATCTCTGAGGAGCTTCCAAAGCTCAAAAAGGTATTCAGCAAAAAAGTAATTGCAAACATCAGCGGCTTCTGTGTTGAGGAATATGCTGAGTGCTGCAAAAGAATAGATAAAGAGGATATTGTCGGAATTATAGAGGTCAACATAAGCTGTCCCAATGTTCACGGCGGCGGTATGGCTCTGGGAACTTCTCCGGAAATGGCAGGAGAAATTACAAGGGCAGTCAAGGCTGTTACTGCCAAGCCCGTATACATTAAGCTCTCGCCGAATGTAACCGACATTGTATCAATTGCAAAGGCATGCGAAGAAGCCGGTGCAGACGGCATAAGCCTATGCAACACCTTCCTCGGAATGAGAATTGATATGAAGAAAAGAAAGCCTGTACTTGCCAACAAGATGGGCGGCTTCTCAGGCTCGGCAATTTTCCCTCAGGCGCTGAGAATGGTCTATCAGGTGTACGAAGCCGTTAACATTCCTATTATGGGAATCGGCGGAGTCACAACCGCCGAGGATGTAATCGAGATGATGATGGCAGGTGCAACAGGCGTGCAGGTAGGTGCGGCAAATCTTATTGAGCCCTTTGCCTGCAGGAATATTATCGAAGAGCTTCCCCGTGTTATGGAGAAGTACGGCATAGAAAATTTAACTGATATTATAGGAGTGGCACACAATGGGTAAAGATGTAATTATAGCTTGCGACTTTGCAGGCAAAGAGCAATGCTTGGAATTTCTTGACAAGTTTACAGACAGAAAACCGTTCGTAAAAATCGGAATGGAGCTGTTTTATTCAGCAGGCCCCGATATCGTAAGGGAGATTAAGGCAAGAGGTCATAAGATTTTCCTCGACCTTAAGCTTCATGATATCCCCAATACCGTTAAGAAGTCTATGGCTGTTCTCTCAGGTCTTGATGTTGATATGACTAACCTCCATGCAGCAGGAACAAAGGCTATGATGGAGGCAGCTTTAGAGGGATTGACCCGTGCTGACGGAACAAGACCTCTCCTTATTGCAGTAACTCAGCTTACCTCTACAAGCGAGGAGGCAATGAAGTCTGACCTTCTTATCGATGCTCCTATTGACGAGGTTGTTATGCACTATGCTCAAAACGCTGAGTCAGCCGGTCTTGACGGCGTCGTCTGCTCACCCTTAGAGTCGGGTAAGGTACACGGCGTATGCGGTGAAAGCTTCTTAACAGTTACTCCGGGTGTACGCTTTGCCGACGGTGATGTAGGCGATCAGAAGCGAGTTACAACTCCTGAGCGTGCCAAGGAGCTCGGTTCTGACTACATTGTAGTAGGCAGACCTATTACGGCTTCAGCAGACCCGGTAGGCGCTTATGAGAGATGCGTTAAGGAATTTGTAGGTTAATTCAAATACATAAGGAAAGGATAATTAATATGGAAAAAACAGTAGCAAAAGCATTACTTGAAATCAAAGCGGTGTTTCTTCGTCCCGATGAGCCCTTTACTTGGGCAAGCGGTATCAAAAGCCCCATTTATTGCGATAACAGACTTATCTTAACTGCACCCGAGGCAAGAAAGACTGTTGAGCAGGCTATTGCCGATACAGTGAAGCGCGAGTACCCCCAGGCTGAGGTGCTTATGGGTACCTCCACAGCAGGTATTGCTCACGCAGCAATTGCTGCTGCTATCCTTGATATGCCTATGGGTTATGTCCGTGGTTCAGCTAAGGACCACGGAAGGCAGAACCGAATTGAGGGTAAGCTTCTTCCCGGTCAGAAGGTTGTAGTTATTGAGGATCTTATCTCCACAGGCGGAAGC
>JBJEOT010000003.1:0-15912 GCA_051880855.1 Ruminococcus sp. | reverse complement strand
TGTGACCCTCTGCTTGTAAGGCAGATGCTCTCCCAGCTGAGCTATGCTCCCACATAGTGCCATTTTTCGTGACGCGTATTATGATACATCATATTATAGAAAAAGTCAATAGTTTTTTGAAAACTTTTTCAATTTTTATTCTTTCTTTTTAATTAGTTCTTCAAGGTCTTCCTTTGTGAAAATATAGCGTTTATTACAAAAATGGCAATATGCACTTGCAATGCCGTTTTCCTCTGCAAGACCGCGGATCTCCTCCTCAGGCATACCGATGATAACATTCTCCAGAGACTCTCTTCTGCAGCCGCATCGGTAAGATACGGGCATCTCGTCCAGCACCTCAACCTCAAAGCCCTTGAGTATCTCTTTGCACATATCAAGGGGCGACATTCCCTCGCCCAGCATTGTGGTAACTGGGCGCAGAGACTTAACATTCTCCTCAAGTTTCTCTATGGTATCCTCAAATGCGCCGGGAAGAAGCTGAACTAAGAGTCCGCCGGCATAAAGGACGCTTCCTTTTTCCTTATCAACAAGAACACCCAAAGCGCAGATTGTAGGAAGCTGTTCGCTTGTAGCATAATATGAGGTAATGTCCTCGGCTATTTCTCCGCTTACAAGAGGAACCTGACCTATGTACGGTTCTGCGTCCTTATACTTCTTCATAACATTCAAAACGCCGTTTTTTCCAACGCCGGCCGAAACATTAATCTTGCCGTTTTCATAGTGCTCGGTAGCACAGCCGCCGTTTTCGACATAACCTCTTACACAGCCGTCGCTGTCAGAAACGGCAATAATAACTCCCAGAGGGCCGTCTCCGGCAACCCTGAGATTAATAGTTGCTTCTTTCTGCTTGAGCTGTGCGCCCATCATTGAAGCGGCAGTCAAAAGCCTACCCAAAGCGGCAGTTGCCACATTTGAAGTACGGTGAAGCTTTTGAGCTGTATATACTATTTCGGAGGAGTCAATGGCTGACGCCATAACTGCACCGTCGCTTGTTATACATCTTATGATTTTATCCATAAAAATATTCTCCCTATTTTCCTTAAATCGCTTTTTGTATTGAGTGAAGCTTCTTTGCCACAAAAATCATTCTCTGTTCTTCCTCAGAGGGCTTCTCCTCGGTCATATCACCGTAAACAGCTAAAACCTCAAAACCGGTTTCACTGAGCAAAGCTCTCAGAGCTTCTTCGGTATAGCCCCGCTCTGAGAAATTCTCGCTGTACCGTATGTATCTGTCACCCTCGGGGATAAAGAAATCAAGACTGATTTCGGTAAGCAGGTTATCTCCGGGGGTATTCTGCCACACGCAGTAAACATTATCGGTATCAAAAACAAAGGCATTGTCAGCAAGCACCTTCTGATGCTTGTAGGGTGTGTTGACATCGAAGATGAAAAGGCCGCCTGTCTCCATAAAAAGGGAAACCTTCTCAAAAGTCTTTTTCACATCCTTAATGTCCGGCAAATGATTGAGGCTATCCAATGTACAAATGCAGGTGTTTATGGTGCCGAAAAGGTCCAGGTCCTGCATTTTTTGGCAAAGAAAGAGCACACTCTCCCGGGCTTCGCAGGCTTTTTGCTGAGCCACAGAGAGCATATCGCAGGAGGCGTCTATACCGTAAATATCAACTCCCCGTCTCTTAAGCTCCATTGTAAGCGTGCCTGTGCCGCAGGCGAGGTCAAGAGTGAGTCCTAAATCATGATTGAATTTTTTGCAAAGAGAGAGAATGTACTCGGCTCTTACCTTGTAATCCGCATTGCCTGTAAGCTCATCATAAAAGTCGGCAAATATCTCGTAGGACACTTCTTCTCAACCTTTCCATTGTAAATTGAGCTTATCTTATCACAAATAAGATAAAAAGTAAAGGCAGAGAGATATCGGAAGAGGAATATGCAGGCTAAATGAATGCGAACTCAGAGTAAAGCAGCCGCAAGGTTATGATGACTTTGAGCAAAAATACGCGAATTCCTTTATCAGTACATCATAGTGAATGCAGCGCTGTACTTCCCACATCGGCATCAAAGTCAGAAAGCCTCGCGTTTTATTGTGTCAAGGGCACCCTTTTCAATTCGGCTTACCTGAGCCTGAGAGATACCTATTTCCTCGGCAACCTCCATTTGAGTTTTTCCTCTGAAGAAACGCAGGGTGAGTATTCGCTTCTCCCTGTCGGAAAGCTTTTTGAGAGACTCTTTGAGCGCAATCTCTTCCAGCCAATCGTTGTCACCGCGCTTGTCGCCCACCTGGTCCATTACATATATAGTATCGTTGCCGTCAGAAAACACAGGCTCATATAAAGACAGAGGCTCAACAATTGCCTCAAGTGCCAGAACTACATTCTCCTTGGGCAAATTCATTTCCTTTGCAATTTGCTCCACAGTCGGCTCGCTTCCGTACTTATTTGTAAGCATCTCCTTAATCTGCATTGCGTGGTAGGCAGTGTCGCGCATACTTCGGCTGACTTTAACGGAATTCGAATCCCGAAGATAGCGCCTGACTTCTCCGATTATCATAGGTACACCGTAGGTTGAGAACTTTACATCCAAGGAAGGATCAAAATTATCAATGGCTTTTATAAGCCCGATTACGCCCACTTGAAAAAGGTCATCCAAGTTTTCGCCTCTGTTTGTAAAGCGCTGAATAACAGACAGCACAAGACGGAGATTACCCTGCACCATCTTGTCTCTGGCTTCCTTTCGCTCACGGGGAGTGCCCTCTCTGATAATATGCAGAAGCTCTCGCTTTTCTTTTTCTTTGAGCACCTTAAGTGTGGCGGTGTTCACTCCGCAGATTTCAACCTTATTGTATTGCAACCTGATTCCTCCTGCCTTTTACTTTCGGTAATAGTATTGACAGGGGAAAAGGTAATAATTCAGCGCAAAAAGCTCCTACCGCCATTCAAGCGATAGGAGCTTTTGATTTAATCAGTAATATTTTCAGCTAACATAATCAGCTAAGTGATACCCACTCATTTGTCTTGTTGTTAAATGCCTGACCGATGTTTACAGCAAGGTCTTTTGACTGGGCACCGTTACCGCCGTTGTTGAAAACAATACCTAAGCTGCTGGGATCTACTTCAATTCTGTAAATGTTGTTTCCCAAAGACTCCATCTGAGTACCGGGCCATACTGTGCCTGATGTTGCTGCCCAAGAATGGCAGTATGCTGTGCCCCAACCTGCTTCGTCTATCAAGTAAACATAGTTACCTGTGGGCTGTGAGGGAGTAGTGGGATTAGTGGGAATTAAGGAAGGATCCATGGGGAACTTTGTAACATCTACCAAATCGGAGAGATAACCGCTCCAGCTATTTGTTGAGCCGTCATATATTGCAAAGTTGCCGGGGATTGTAAGATTCTCAGTCTGATTGCTGCCGCCATCGTTGAAGATAATTCTGTCAGCAGCCTTATTTACTATTGTGAAATAAAAGCCGTTGCCGACAGATGTCATTGCTGTGCCGGGCCATGTGTCATAAATACCGGCGCCGTCTGTCCATGTGTGAGTATAGGGTGAAGCGTAGGGGCTGTTTGCAAGAACAATAACCAAGCCGTCAA
Organism: Ruminococcus sp.; assembly: GCA_051880855.1. Classification (GTDB taxonomy): domain Bacteria; phylum Bacillota; class Clostridia; order Oscillospirales; family Acutalibacteraceae; genus Ruminococcoides. The sequence goes on along the minus strand of JBJEOT010000003.1, from coordinate 12,369 downwards.
TCTGAGTAAGGTCAACGGTGTCACCTGAAGGCACTGTTACAATGGGGTCAGTAACAACAGGCGTTGTTTCCACGGGATCAGTGGGCTGAGATGTGGGGGTTGTAGGTGTTTCTTCTGAGCCCTTGTATAGAACCTTCTCGCCTACATCGTAGCCTGCATCCAGATTTGCACAGTACTTCTGAATGATTGTTGCGTCCTTAACATTCACAACTCCGCTTGCGTCAGCATCAGCTGCGAAAGCTTCCTTTTCGCTGAGAGTCTGGAGTAATGCGGCGCTCTTCTGAACTGTGGTAGCGTCCTTAACATTTACTATGCCGGAAAGATCGGCATCACCGAGAATTACATACTCTTTATCTCCGGGAATTGTAGGTATAGGAGTTGTGGGTTTTGTTTCGGGCGTTGTAGGCTTAGTCTCGGGAGTTGTGGGAGCAGGTGTTGTAGGCTCAACTGACTGACCTGCACTCTCTACAAGGATTGTACCGTGTGCGCCTGAGTTAAAGCTTACCTTGCCGCCCTGTACGGTAGCTGTGTCGCCTGTGTAGGTGTTCTTAACTACTGTGCCGTCTGCAAAAGCATTGTTGAGGGTGATTGTAACATTTGAGTTGTTATTTGCACCGACTACGCAAACTACTGTATCCTTTACTCCGCCCTTGTTATAAGTACGGGAGAAAGCTGTGCCGGAGGTAGCGGTAAGGCTTGTGTGAGAACCTGCGCCGACAGCTACATGGTCATTACGGAAAGAACCAACCTTCTGCCAGTGCTGGAGAACGCCGTTATCCATACTTGACCAGTTCATATATCCTCTGATTACATGGTCCCAAATAGTACAGGAAACCTGCTGTCTGTTACTCTCGTCACCGTAGTAAATCTGAACTGCACCGGGCATCAAAAGAAGTGCAGAACCCTGATAGTAAAGGTCATCGCGGCACATACCTGTATCGTGAGAAGAAATATAAGTGAGTACACTCTTGCCGGGATTGCTGTTAAGTCCGCTTGCATAATTTGCATAAGTGCTGTTGAGGTTGCCGGCCTTCTTCATACCTGTGCATCCGCCGCCCTTGGAGTCAGCGGAGAAGGAGAAGTTGATCATTGAATCAAAGTCGCCTGCGGTGTAATAGTCACTGCCAAGGTCAAAACCCATGCCGAAGTTCTCACCGGTGGTCCAGAACTCCTCGTCCCAATCTGCACCGGGAGCGTCCGGATTAGCCTGTCTCCAGTTTTCGAGAGCCTGCTCACAAGCATTTGAGAGCTTGCTCCAGCAACTGCGCTCTACATGCTTTGCAGTGTCGCAGCGGAAACCGTCAATGCCGTATTCTTCAACCCACTTAGTATACCATGATACAAGGTAGTTTGTTACAGTCTTGTTGCCCAGATTGTACTTCTGGAAAGTGCTGTTGATTTCGTTAACCTTTTCGTTGTATGTTCCCTCACGAATCCACTTTGTCTTGAGAATTTCAGGAATACCTAAGGAAGCCTGATTTTCGGTTTTGAAGTCGGGAAGATATGCTACTGCACCTGTAAGGTCACCGCCGCCGTTGTTATCGTAGCCGGCCATACCTGCACGGATCCAGTCTCTGCCCCACCATTTTGCCCACTGGTTAGCGTCACCGTCGTTGTACTTGATGGCGCCGTGGTAGTCGGTCTGGTTGGGGTTGTTTTTCTTGCTGTTGTAAACATCCATTGCGTTGGAGGTAAGTGTGCCGAAGCCGTACTCGTTCATATCATAAATGGAGTTGTAACCGGGGTGGTTCATAACTACATCGAGAACTATTCTGATACCGTTCTTATGAGCGGTATCAATCATCTCTTTGAACTCAGCCTCTGTGCCGTAGTTTTGATCGAGCTCGGTAAAGTCAAGACCGTAGTAGCCGTGGTATGCGTAGTGAGGGAAGGAACTTTTGCCGTCGCCGCCTACTACATAGCCGTGGGTCTGCTCAAACCAGCCTGCAACCCAAATGGCATTTATACCGAGGTCGGTAAAATAACCGTCGTTAATCTTCTGGGTGATACCCTTGAAGTCACCGCCCTGGAAAGCGGCAACTGTATTGGTAAGACCATCGTTACGACCGTAGCTGTTGTCGTTGCTTGTGTTTCCGTTGTTAAAACGGTCTGTGAGCAGGAAATAAACTGTAGCGTTATCCCATGTAAAGTCGTCTGCGGCTTGGGGAGTAGCTGCTGATACTTCTGCTGCTTCGGTTTCTGCTGCCTGAACAGTGAAGCCAATTGCACAAACTGAAAGAATTGTTGCAACGGCAAGCACTAAAGACAGAAGCTTTTTTGCTTTTTTCATGATTGTTTTTCCTTTCTTTATGTATTCAAAAATCCAAGCAATAACATTATAACAAATAAGGCAAATAATAACAAGATGTAAAAAAGCAAAAACAAGCACAGAAAGTATCCTTTTTTTAACTTGTTTTCGCAAAGTTTTTTATCTGTTTGACCAAAAATTCGGACAATTCGACAAATATTAAAGAAATACTCCCATAAGCTTTGATTAGCCCTAAAATCATTGACAAATTGACAGATTGAATATATAATTCTATGATGTATATTTGCGCATTTAGTTAAAATCATATTGAATATTCGGGGGTGTCATTTTGGATCAGAAGGCAATTGTTTCTCTGAAGAATATCCATGTTGAGTTTGACGGTGAAGTCATACTTAATAATATAGATTTGGATATTATGGACAAGGAGTTTATTACTCTGCTCGGTCCTTCCGGTTGCGGCAAAACAACCACACTCCGCGTCATCGGCGGTTTTCTTGAGCCTGACAGCGGTGACGTTTATTATGATGGAAAACGCATCAACGGTACACCGCCCAATAAGCGCAACGTTAACACCGTTTTTCAGAAGTATGCGCTTTTTCCTCACCTCAATGTTTTTGACAATATTGCCTTCGGCTTAAAGCTTAAGAAGCTTCCCAAGGCTGAGATTAAAGAAAAGGTCAAGAAGATGCTTTCAATTGTAGACCTGAAGGGCTACGAGAAGCGCTCTGTGGCTAAGCTTTCGGGCGGTCAGCAACAGCGTGTTGCCATTGCCCGGGCTCTTGTCTGCGACCCGGATGTTCTTCTGCTGGACGAACCCTTGGGCGCTTTGGACCTTAAGCTTCGCAAGGATATGCAGATTGAGCTTAAGGCTATTCAGAAGATGACCGAGAAAACCTTTGTTTATGTTACTCACGACCAGGAGGAAGCTCTGACAATGAGCGACCGCGTCTGCGTTATGAACAACGGTAAGATTGAACAGATAGGCTCTCCCCAAGATATTTACAACGAGCCTGCTAACGCCTTTGTTGCCGACTTTATCGGCGAGGCAAACATACTCAACGGCTATATGCTTCACGATTTTAAGGTAAGCATTCTTGGCGCAGAGTTCAAATGCGTTGACAAGGGTTTTGAAGACGGACAGGCTGTTGATGTAGTTATCCGTCCGGAGGACATTGAAATAACCACACCCGAAAAGGGTATTCTTGAAGGCGATGTTACCGGAGTTGTTTTCAAGGGTGTTCACTATGAAATGGAAGTTAAGACCCGTGGCTGTGTGTGGCTGATTCACTCCACCGTAGCAAGCGAGGTTGGAAGCAAAATCGGTATGTATGTGTCTCCGGATAACATTCATATTATGAATAAGCTCTTCCCAACTCCCTATAATGAGATTTCCACAGTTGTGACCTCCTGCAACGAAGAAGAAAAATCCGTAACTGTTTCCATCGAAGGAAACGACATTGAGATAAAAGACGTGTACTTTGAAAAAGGTACCGAGCTCAGCATTAAGCTTCCGCCTAACGGTCTGCACATAGCAGGCGACGGCATCGGCGAGCTTAATGATGTTTACATTGAATCCGTCATTTGGAAGGGTGAGCACAACGAGATTATCCTTGAATCTGACGAGAGAAAATGGTTGATGCAAAGCGATCAGGACGAGCAGGTTGCTACCTATGTGCCCATCTGCTTTGACTTTTCAAAGGCAATAATTGTTCCCAAGGAGGGAAACGGTACTGCGGAGGTGGAAGATGAAATCTAAGAAGCTTTCTCTGCCATACATCCTGTGGATGTTCTTGTTTACCTTTGTTCCCTTAGTGCTGGTAATAAGCTACGCTGTTCGGGACGACCAGGGCAGGTTTACCTTGGAGTTTCTCTCAAAGGCGCTGAAGTACTACGATGTATTTTTATACTCCCTTTGGGTAGCTTTTCTCTCCACATTCATTTGCCTCGTGCTGGCATATCCTTTGAGCTACATTATCTCAAGAAGCAAGCCGCGCACTCAGCGCATGGCGACCATGCTTATTATGGTGCCAATGTGGATGAACTTTTTGCTTAGAATTTACGCTTGGGTTGTTCTTCTGCAGAAAAACGGCCCTATCAGCAGTCTCTTTTCAGTCTTCGGACTTGACATCACCCTGATAGGCAACACCGGCGCCGTGGTGCTTGGAATGGTTTACGAGTTTCTGCCCTTTATGATACTTCCACTGTGCACCGTTATGGGCAAGATTGACAACAGCCTCATTGAAGCGGCACAGGACTTAGGCTCAAATAAATGGAATGTAATCCGCAAGGTTGTATTCCCCCTTACAGTTCCCGGAATTATCTCCGGCATTACTATGGTATTCGTTCCCGCAGCAAGTACCTTCCTTGTTTCTCAGTATTTAGGCGGTACCGGAAACATTATGATTGGCGATGTTATCGAAAAGGTGTTCTGGACTGACAGACACACGGGCTCGGCAATTTCTCTGTGCCTGATGGTGGTAATTCTGCTGTTCATTATTATTATGAACCGCTTCGGCGATGAGGAGGCGGTAGGAATATGAAAAAGAAAAGTCTCCTCAGTAAAATTTATGTGGGCATAATTTTCCTTTTCCTTTATGCTCCTATTGCCGTGCTAATTGCCTACTCCTTCAACGACGGCAAAACCACGGTTTGGAAAGGCTTTACCTTCAAGTGGTATGTAGAGCTGTTTAAGGACGATTCCATTATGACTTCACTCTACAACACCTTGATTATTGCTCTGCTTGCCGCGGCGATTTCAACTATTTTAGGCACCGCTGCTGCAATCGGTATACACAATTTCAAGGGAAAGCCCAGAAAGCTGATACAAACCGTATCAAATATCCCTATTATCAGCCCTGAAATTGTTATCGGTGTATCGCTGATGCTCCTCTTCACATTTTTAGGCAGACTCTTAAACTTTGAAATGGGATTTTTCACCGTGCTTTTGTCCCATGTGGGCTTCTGCACACCGTATGTCATACTCTCGGTAAGTCCGAAGCTCAGACAGATGGATAACCATATTTACGAAGCCGCTCTTGACCTCGGCTGCGGTCAGTGGCAGGCATTTTACAAGGTGGTGCTCTTTGAGCTTCTGCCCGGTATTCTGTCGGGATTTCTCATCAGCTTCACCTACTCACTGGACGACTTTGTTATCACCTACTTTACAAGAGGCTCAAAGTTCCAGACCCTGCCCATTGAGATTTACACAATGCTCAAAAAGCGTATCTCGCCGAAGATTAACGCTCTCTCTGCAATACTGTTTGTGGTAGTTCTGACATCGCTGATTATCATTAATATTCACGAAGCAAGAACTGAAAATAGAAATCAAAAAAACTATGGAGGAATGAAGAATTGAAAAAGGTTTTGTCACTTTCACTTGCAGTTATTATTGCTCTCTCCTGCTGTGTAATGTTTTCTGCCTGCCAAAGCTATGACGGTGAAATCAATGTCTATAACTGGGGCGAAAACATAAGCAACGGCGAAGACGGCACTATGGATGTTATCTATGAATTTGAGAAGCAGTTTAACATCAAGGTCAACTACACTAACTACGAGACCAACGAGGAGCTTTACAATATCTTAAGCTCTTCCAACTCAAGCTACGATGTTATTATCCCCTCTGACTATATGATAGAAAAGCTGATTTCCGAGGGACTCCTGAGAAAAATTAACTTTGACAACATTCCCAACTACAAGAACATCGGCGAGGACTACAAAAACCTTTCCTTTGACCCTGAGAATGAGTACTCTGTTCCCTACACCTGGGGCGTTGTTGCACTTTGCTACAACAAGTCGATTCTCGGCAGCGAGGTCAAGGGATTTGCCGACCTTTGGAACAAAGACAATTCCGGCAGTATCGTAATGATTAACAACAGCCGTGACGCTATGGCTATTGCAATGCAGATGTGCGGTGCTGACCCGACTAACCCGACAAAGGAAGATATTGACAAGGCTTACAATAAGCTCCTTGAACAGAAGCCCTTGGTAAAGAAGTATGTTATGGATCAGGTGTTCACCGAGATGGAAGGTGCACAGGCAGGTCTTGCTCCTTACTACGCAGGCGATATTTACAATATGCTTCTTAACAACGAGGATTTGGCATACTGTCTCCCGGAGGAAGGCTCCAACTTCTTTGTTGATTCAATGTGTATTCCCACTTGCTCACAGAATCCCGAGCTTGCCGAAAAGTTCATTAACTTTATGCTTGAAGCTGAGGTCGGTGCGGCAAATGCCGAGTACATCGGGTATGCTACTCCCAACACAGCAGCCTACGAGCTTCTTGACGATGAGATAAAGAACAGCAAGCTTATTTATCCCGACAGTGAGTATCTCGAAAAATGCTACACCTTCTCTAACCTTCCCGATGACATCTACTCCTATATGCAGGAGAAATTCATCGAGGTTCTGGCAGAGTAAAATCAAGTAAAAAAAGTTACGGGCAGTTCATTACGAGCTGCCCGTTTTGTTATGCGCACTTATCTTATTGTGTTATTAACATACTTTATTTTTTGTTTTTGCTTCGTCTTTTTATCTTTCTCACCGTTAAGACGACAATCAGAATTACTGCAAAGAGCACAAGAACGATCACAGCCAAAGCAACATAGGTAAACACATTTGCGCCCCGAAGCATATCTGCCGGATTCAGGCTCTTATAGACAATTTTTCTTCCGTCTGTTTTTGCGTATGAATCGCTCATTGTGCCGTTCATAGTGAGCATATACGATGCGATTGCGTACCATTCCTTAAGCGGTACTCCCTGTTCGTCCTTGATTACATAATTTACGAACTCGTCCGAGCTTAAGGGATTGCCCTCTTCGTCTCTGGGCACAATCTTGAGAAGTCCGAAGGACGACTCTTCAACTGTGCCAAGCATCTGACCAATATACATACCGACAACAACCCGGTAAAGCTTATCATCGTCAATCTCGCTTAAACTGCCGTCGTCGTTTCTCAGCATTGCGTAATCAACTTTGTTGAATATCATTCTGTTCTGATTAAATGAATACTCAACACCCGAACAAAAAAGCTGTGCAGTATCCATAATCGGCTGTACCGAGGCGTCTACTTCCAAGGCAGTTTTCAAATCCTTACCTGTAAGGTAGACCATCACAAGCTCACCCTCGGTGCCGACTCCTAAGGAAGCGCTTTCAAAAACATCCGCGACAGTTACTTCTCCCAGAGGAACAGACTCTCTGATAACGCCTGAAGCGGTAAGAGCCGCATCCACCTTAAGCCCTGTTTCTCTTTCTGCCGCCCATTTGTAGGAGTCGGCAAAAAGGTTGCCCAAGGTAGATTCGTGCTGATAGATGTAAACATCCTCTACGGTGTCGAACTCATAAGGATTGTTCAGCAAAACCCGGTCATAGGTAAGATTATAGCTGCTGAGATAGCTCTCATTGACATCTTCTTTACAAAGCTCAATATAGTCGGCAATTTCTTTATCCTCGGCAATGCTGCTATCAATGGGAATAAGCTCATACTCCGTAAGCTGAGCCGAGCCGTCTTTTACACCAAAGCTTGCTTTTCCCAGATACTTGCCGTATTCGGAAGCAGAGACAATATACGTGTTGTTTACCTTTATCGGTTCATCAAGCTTTGTATGGCTGTGAGCCGATACAATAAGGTTTATGCCCTCAACAGCTTTTGCAAGCTCCACATCCTCGCCTTTGCCGTCTTCTGTGCCGGAATGTGACAGGCATATTACCACCGGCTCTTTGCCGTAGGTCTCAAGGCACTCAGCCCTTGCCTTATCAACTGTTGCCTGTGCTGTTTCGGCGGCAGGGAGAAGTGTCATACCGGAATTCGGCGCATAGCTGTGAGCTTCTTCGCCGTAAATACCGAAGATTGCGTAGCAAACCTTGCCGCGCTCTATAATAGTATAATCCTTGGTTTTGTAATTTTCGAGCGCCTGTGAGAGCAGTTTGCCTTCTTCGGTATCTGCTTGAGGCTTGTAGTTTGCAAGTAGAATCTGAGGCACCGGTTCATCAGCAGAAGCAGCGGTATTCAGCATTGACGCTAAGCCCTCGGGCAGATAGTCAAACTCGTGATTTCCGAAGGTTGTAGCATCATAGCCCATCTTGCCCAGAAGCCTAAGCTCTAAGGCAGAGTCTTTGAAGCCTGTCTGAAAAAGAGTACCCATTGAGAAGTCACCGCCGTCCACAAGGACCGCGTCGGGGTGTTTTTCTCTTTCTGCCTTTATAGCTGTCATAAGTCTTGCACAACCGCCGACATTCTCTTCGTCACCGCTGTTAAAGGGCAGAAAATGAGAATGCAAATCGTGGGTAAAAAGCACGATTGCCTCTGCCGTATCAACGCTTTCTGCATACGCCGTTGCACATATAGAAATTAATATCAGCCCCGCAAGGAGCATCGCCCATATTCTTTTCATAAACTTATTCACTGCCAACATCCTCTTTAGTTTTTTTATTCTGTATTGTATCTGAACTCAATTTTTATATCTTCGGCAGAAATTTGAATAATATTACCGTCTTTGTCGGTGAGCACTTCATAATCACCGCTCTTGCACTCACCCTCAAATTCGGCTACACCCTCAGAAAAGCTTTCGCAGTTTGCATTATCGCGCAAGCTCGCCAGAACATTGTATATTACTTCGGCAAAGCTGCCTGAAGGCAGATACCCTTTCTCTGTCTGCACATGAAGTCCGTTGTAGCTCATTTCAAAGTTTTCAGCATAGCTGAAGCTAAGTCCCCAGAGCTCATCGGGAGAGGATACGGTTATCTGCACTAAGCCTTCGGGTGCTACACTTAGCTCTGCTTCAAGCAAGAAGCTTTCATCTTCGCCGTCTTCAACCGAAACATATATATCTGCCGAAAAAGACAGCTTTGGCTCAGGAGGCACTTTTTCATCACAGCCTGAAAATGAGAAGCACAAAACCAAAACACATAAGCAAAAGAAAAATCTTTTCAATAAAATCCCGCTTTATCAGTTGATACCTAGAACTTCCTTTACAGCGCCGGGAATAAACTCAATAACATCTGTGGGCAGAAGTGAATACTCGGTGAATTTTTCTCTGCCCAAGTCTCCTGCAAGGCCGTGAATGTAAGCCCCTGCCACAGAAGCATCAAAGGGGCTTGCTCCCTGGGCGCAAAGCGAGGCAATCATTCCTGCCAAAACATCCCCTGAGCCTGCCGCGGCAAGGCCCGGATTGCCTGTGGGGTTTAAGGCAGTTTCCTCACCCTTTGCGGTGATTAGCGTTTCCTTGCCTTTGAGCACGGTTGTGACACCGTACTTCTCTGAAAATTCTCTTGCCACGGTCTCGCGGTTAAGGTGAATCTCCTTGCTGTTTATTCCCGTCAGTCTCTGCATTTCTCCTTCGTGAGGAGTTACCGCCGCAGGAGCTTTCAGAAGGCTCAGTAAATCTATATGCTTTGAGGTACAGTTTATTCCGTCGGCATCAATTACGAGGGGCTTTTTGCAATAGGTAAGGACTGCCTGAGAAATTGCCTCTGTGTCTTTGTTTCTGCCAAGTCCGCAGCCAAGGAGCACAGCCGAGGATTTATCCATAAGCTTTACGATTTGAGGTATGGCTTCTGAGGAAAGCGTACCGCGGTCGTTTTCAGGCAACACCGCAAAGACCGCCTCAGGCACCGCAGCTGAGACTATCGGATAAATGCTTTTCGGCACGGCACAACGCACAAAGCCCACGCCCATTCTTAGGGCTGCTTTTGCCGATAAAACCGCAGCTCCTGCCATACCGAAGCTTCCGCAGATACAAAGAAGAGAGCCGACGCTGTATTTGTTGGCGTCGGCTGATCGTTTCGGTAATATTCGCTTAACTGTATCACTTTGAGTTTGTGTCACGGAAATCACCTGTTTTCTTCATCTCTGATAATATACTGTATTATCTGTTTATCTCTTGTAAAAAAGCTTTAAAACCAAATCTCTGTTCATAGAGGGACGCATACCGTCGATAATCTTCTGATTGGGTGAGAAAACAAGCAGACACTTTCCCTTACCGCTTTCGCGGTAAACACAGTAATACTTGCCATCTTTGCCGGCGTCTGAGTAATCCTTCTTTTTTGCGTATCTGTCCTGAGGAATCTCGCCGTTCTTTATCTCGCCCATAGCCTCGATATTGCCTATCTCAATTCTGAGGGCTTTCTTTCTTGAGCGCTGATTAATAATCTTGTCAATGCAAAGCACATTGCCTATGACGGAATAGTCAAACTCGACATTGTTGATTCTGGGAATAACGATTGATAAGGTGACAATTGCGGTAATGGCAACAATTAAGGCTACCATTATCCAAAAGACCTCGGGCACAACCATAAAAATCAATATAAACAACAGCTCGACTACCGAGAATGCAGCAATAAGAAGCACAGAAATCAGCTTCTCTTTTACTCCCGAACCGCGTTTTACTACCTGCTCGCAAAAAGTATCCATAGGCTCACCTATTCCTAAATAAAATATTATGCCTAAAGTATAGCATATATCTTTGGTTTTTTCAATAAAACTCTTGCCAAAATAACAAAATAGTGATAAACTTAAGCTTGTATAACGCTGTGACAAAGAGAGTAGCGTTCTTAAGGCGCAGAAAAGAGAGATGGGTTACTAAGCTGAAAGCCCTGACTGCGACCGGAATGTGAAGTTCACTTTCGAGCGGTGACGCTGAAAATTCCGTATGAGTAGGTGTCAACGGTTTGCCCCGTTACAGGCTATAATGAGCGCTGCAGCTGTTTGCAGCAATCAGGGTGGTACCGCGGATTCTGTTCGTCCCTGCGTTTTTACGGCGCAGGGCTTTTATTTTTCTGTGGCCTGTTATTTTAGTATATATGTGACTATTACATTAATAGACGGAGGTTTTTATGAACGAACAAATTGTTTCATTACAGTCAGAAATTACCGAGAAGCTCAGTACTGTTTCTGCTTTGCATCAGCTGGAGGAGCTCAGAGTCGCTTACCTTGGCAAAAAGGGCAGTATCACAGCTCTGCTCAAGGGTATGAAGGACCTCTCTCACGAGGAGAGAAAGACCTTCGGCGCTGATGTAAACAAGCTGAAGGAGACTGTTACCGAGGAGATTGAAAAGAAGGCAGAGGAGCTTAAGGCTCAGGAAATTGAGAGAGAGATTTCCTCGATGCCTATCTTTGACATCACAACTCCCGCTGATGACAAAACAGGCTCTTATCATCCCATCACCCTTGTTCAGAGGCAGTGCGAGACTATCTTCAAATCCATGGGCTTTAATGTTGAGGATTATGCAGAGGTAGTTACAGACTACGAGTGCTTTGAATCCCTTAACATTCCCAAGCATCACCCTGCAAGAGATATGCAGGACACCTATTACTTAGAAAACGGTCAGCTTCTTAAATCCCAGACCTCTGCGGCTCAGAACGCAATACTCAGGAAATACGGCAAAAATCTTATTGAGAACGGTGTGCCCATTAAGGCTATCTTCCCCGGAAGATGCTTCAGAAACGAGGCTACCGACGCTTGCCACGAAAACACCTTCTTCCAGATGGAGGGTGTTATGGTTGACAAGGATATTTCAATATCCAACTTGATTTTCTTTATGAAAACTATGCTTTCTGAGGTTTTCCAGAAGGATATTAAGGTTCGCTTGCGTCCCGGTTTTTTCCCCTTTGTTGAGCCCGGCTTTGAGCTTGACATAAGCTGTCTTATCTGCGGCGGCGAGGGTTGCCCCTCCTGCAAGCACAGCGGTTGGCTGGAGCTTTGCCCCTGCGGTATGATTCACCCCAACGTACTCTCTGAGGGCGGTATCGACCCTGAGAAATACACAGGCTTTGCCTTTGGTCTCGGACTTACAAGACTTGCAATGATGAAGTACGGGGTTAAGGATATAAGAAACCTGAACAGCGGAAGCCTTAAGGCACTTTCACAATTTACAGACGACGAATAAGGAGGGATAGAGTTATGTATTTATCAATGAATTGGATTGAGGATTTTGTAGACCTTAAGGGTCTTGACAGATTAGAGCTTATTCATAAGCTTTCCCTCTCTACCGCTGAGGTTGAAAATGAGATTTTCTTCAAGGGCTCTGACTTAAGCGGTGTTGTAGTAGCCGAGATTATGTCTGTTGAAGAGCACCCCGACTCAAAGAAGCTTCATCTTCTTACGG
>JBJEOT010000002.1:6330-48891 GCA_051880855.1 Ruminococcus sp. | reverse complement strand
CAAGGGGAGCGCGGTTGTGCTGACAGCGAAGAAACCGATGCTCCAAGTTCCCTGTAAGGTTTATTATCAGTACGATTTTAAGCTTCCCTCCGACCTCGATGTGCTTCGTCCACAGGGGCTGAGCAGTGAATATTTTGCCTCTGCGCTTTATAGCCTTGAGGGAATACACAGCTTGGGCTGTCTTGTACCCATAGTCTGCCGGTCGGGAAACTCCTCGGAGACATACCTTTCCCTTGCACGGTATCTTGAGAGTCAATAGAGCACTCCGCCCTTCAGGAAGCACCGGCAAAAAATAAGGCGACAAGTATCGGTCTTGTCGCCTTGCTTCTTTATTCAGGATCAATATCTATCAGAACAAGCTCAATGGGATTGTTTATGCGTGGAAAGGGCGCGGTGTTGGCAAGACCTCGGCTGATAACAAGCCGATTGTCTGTTACTCCGCTTGTGAGCTTGGGAAAGAAGCCCTGACCCGGCGCAAATACGCCCTGATTGCCTATCCGCCACTGACCGCCGTGGGCGTGTCCTGCGAGAATGAGGTCAATGTTTGTTTCTTTTAAATATCGTGGGTAGTATTCGGGGTTGTGACAGAGCAGAATCTTAAAACTCTCAAGTCGTTGAAACTCACCGAGCCACTCTGTTTTCGGTATATAGCCATCAGTGCTGTGGGCACTGCTCAGTCCGCCGATTAGTACACCCTTGTGTTTTACATAGGTGTTGTCAAGCAATACTGCGCCTGACTTATCAATTTCTTCTCTTATGCCCTCTACTTCATCGTGGTTGCCGATAGAGTAGAAGGTTGATGCAATATTCACGGCATCTTTAAGAAAATCAAGAGCCATATCATACTGCTGACTGTTTTGCACCAAATCTCCGGCAACTGCAATGATGTCGGGAGCAGATTCTTTTATTTGGGGAATCAGCTTTGCAACATAACGGTTGTGAAGGTCCGTAACTAAGGCAATCCGCAGGTACGAAGAGAGCCTTTGGAACCCTTTGTGCTGTAATTTATAGGTTGTTGTTTTCATAAAAATCTCCGTCAGCGTTTTGAAAAAATACTGCCCTTGAGCCTGCAAATAAGCCTGTCGGCATAAGGAAAGACAAAAGCTGTAAGCAGTCCTGTGCCTGCGCCGAATAAGGCGCCTAAGGTGTTGTGCATAATATCGTCAGCCTCAGCATAGCCCAAGGAGAAGAAGTACTGACTGACCTCTATACCTGCGCTTAATAGGCAGGGCAAAATGACTGCAATAATAAACGCGAGGGGTTTCTTATTATCTGACAGCAGTGAAAAAAGCAAAAGTCCGGAGGGAAAATAAAGCAGGATATTTGTAAAATTCGAGCGATACATCTCAGGCAGTTCCTTTGCGACTTCATAGCTTGCAAAAAGAGGTTGGAAGCTATGCCTTTGACCTGCCGCTTCCCGGCTGAATACGGTGGAGTAAAGCACATATCCGCACCAAAGTATCAGCAGGGAGGAGCAGAGGATTTTCAAAGCTTTTGTGAGCTTAAACTCCCGCAAAGCGGTGTCGATAATAAAGTATAAAATTGCTGCGGCAGGCATAACCCAAAGCAGACCCGACCAGGGAAGGCTATAAAACCATAAAGACATATATAACTCTCCAAGCAGAAAAGTTCCATTAATATATATGTGCAGCACGCTTACTTTTTAAGCATTCTCAACACTTTTTTTGAGGGGCTTCTGCACACTTTTTTGCCTTACGATAAATCAAAGGATATGTGTGCATATTCGGCATACACATTACCGTATTATTTTAATAATAAACTGCATTAATGTCAATTGTTTTACAGTATTCAGCAAGAAACAAAAGGCAGTTGTTTCGGCAAAAAACAGTTAAACTGAAAAAAGCTTCCTGCGCTCAGAAAACGCAGGAAGCCGGTAGTGTATGCTATATTATCAGACTAAAACTTCTCCGATTTTGAAACCTGTATCAATGCCTGAGATATGCTTTTGGATAGCAGTTGCATCCTTAACATTTACTGAACCGTCGGAATTAACATCAGACACAGCAAGACCGTCAGCATTAATTGTTTCAATGTTTGCCGAGTGCTTCTGAATGAGTGTGGCGTCTCTGACATTTACAATGTCGTCGAGGTTTGCGTCGCCCAGCTTAAAGCCCTCAGCAGGTTCTGTTTTCGGGGTGTAGTTTGCGTCTAATGCTTCGATAATATTATCTGCAATAACTTTGTGACCGTCTTTGTTGGGGTGGGGGTCTACATTGAAGTCGAAGGTATCATCGGAGCTATCCAGGGGAGTGCCGTTGTTATCGCGGTAGATTGATACATTGGTAAGACCGCCCTCTGAGAAATCCTCGTACAAGTCTACCTTGATATAACCCTCGGTGTTTGTGTCAAAAGCAGTGTTCATCTGCTCAACATACATCGCGCTGAGTCCGTCTAAATCCAAGTAAATTCTGCTGATTATGTCGCTGCCGAAAATTGCAAGCTCAGGGAAAAGCTCGTTTGCGTCAATGACTTCTCCCTCAAAGGGATTGTAAAGGGTAGTCCAGTAAATCTGAGCTTCGGGAGCCCTCTTGTGAAGCTCCTCAAGTATAGCAGGCTGGTAGATGTATTTGAAGTTGTCGGCATTCTCCATAAGCTTCTGATAACCTTCGCCGCCTTCTGCAAAGCTTTCGTTGATAATGTCGAAGGCAGTGGCAAGCTGTCCGAGGAAGGTGCGGATTTTAAGCAGATCCATGCTGCCGGTTATGTCTTCAATGTCGGTGATACCGTCGGGAAATGCTGTGTTAACAGCTTCTGTTACAGCGTCGATAAAAGGCAGAAGAATATCATTTGAGCCAACGGTGACAGTAATTATATCAGCACTCTCCAAGGTCTTGTCGAAGTTGCCCTCCTGAATATCAGCAAGAAGCTCCCAGCTTGTAGAGCCTGAGAGAGCCTGTTGGTCTGTAACGACGGTGTTGCCTCCGTTTTTCAGATGGTTGCTGACTAAAGTAACAAATGCATCGGAAGGAGTGGGGAATTTGTCGCCGTCATAGGCAATTTCGGGTGTGGATGCGTCATAGTCATTGTATTCGTCTAAGGAGTAGCCTGCGGCAATGCTGTCGCCGAGAACTACATATTTTGTCTCAATGAAATCGTAGATTATTCGTGAGGCGTCAATGCCATAGCTGAGAAGTGCAGAGCAGGTTGCTTTACTGCCTGTTGTGAAGGTAACATTCTCAGCAAGGCCGGAAAGCGAATTCTCGGATAAAGTGACATCGCCCTCAATGTAGATATCGGTGATTTTGTCGCAGCCTGCAAAGGCGTTGCTGCTGATGCCCTCTACCTCGTAGCCTGTAACAGTCTTCTGCTTTTCAAAGTATGTGACATTAGCAGGTACGGTAATACTGCCCTCGGTATCGGCAGAAACACAGGAGTTTGTGCCGTCGCCGAGATAGGCGGTGTTACCCTGGGTTTTGTAGGTCATCGCGTTGCCCGTCTTGTAGTGGACAAAGGTGTTTTCTTCAGCGGCGCTTGCGGTAACGGCAAGTGACGCAAAGATTAAGAGCACAAGTGTCAGAGAAATAAATCTTTTCATAATAAAGCTCCTTTTCATTTAGTTTTATCTAATCACAGATGTTTCTGTGAAATAACAACACCCGGTTACAAAATAATTATACCACTGCTTTTTGCAGAAGCAAGGGGTAATTTGCGTTTTTGGTTTAAGTTCGGTACACTTTTATATAGGCTTTGTCCGGCAAGAATTGAACACATAGGTTAATTTTGAAAATTCCGGGCTCTTAAGGTATTTGCCAACATAGGTGTTGTACTGATACTTTTTGTTTTGATCTTACTTCAGAAGGCGGACAAGTCTTTCAGCGGCTTCTTTGGTATCGGCAGGACTGCCAAAGGTAGAAAAGCGGAAGTAGCCTTCGCCGCACTTTCCGAAGCCCTCACCGGGAGTACCGACTACCTGAATTTCTTTGAGAAGATAATCGAAGAAATCCCAGCTTCCCATACCGTTCGGGCATTTAAGCCAGATGTACGGAGCGTTTGTACCGCCGCAGTACCAGATGCCGAGCTTATCTAATGCTTCCATCAACACCTTGGCGTTATTTTTGTAAATCTTGATATTATCGTGAATCTGGCGTTGACCTTCGTCTGTAAAGACGGCGGTACCGCCCTTTTGAATGATATAGGAAACACCGTTGGTTTTGGTGGTTCGGTTGCGTACCCACATCTCGTTAAGGTTCATACCTTTTCTGACGAGAGCTTTTGAAATAACCGTGTAGCCAAGCCTTGTGCCGGTAAAGCCTGCTGTCTTTGAAAGAGAGCAGATTTCAATGGCACATGTCTGAGCGCCGTCAAGCTCAAATATGCTGTGAGGAAGAGTATCGTCTTCAATAAATGCCTCATAGGCGGCGTCAAAAAGTATTATTGAGCCGTTTTTGTTTGCAAAGTCAACCCAGGCTTGGAGCTGTTTTTTTGAAAATACCGCGCCGGTGGGGTTGTTAGGCGAGCAGATATAGAGGATATCGGCTTTCACATCCTCGTTGGGCTCAGGCAGAAAGCCGTTTTCCTTACCTGAAGCAAGGTGAATGATTTTTCTGCCAGCCATAACATTTGCGTCCACATAAGCGGGATATGCCGGCTCAATTACCAGGCAGGAACTGCTGCGGTCGAAAAGGTCGAGGATATCGCCCAGCTCATCGCTGGCACCGCTTGAAACAAATACTTCGTCACTTGACAGCTCAACGCCCCTCTTTTTGTAATGTTCGGCAATGGCATCACGAAGAAAGGGAGCTCCGCATTCTGGCATATAGCCGTGGAAGCTTTCCTTTACGGCCTGGTCGTCAACAGCGCTGTGCAGAGCCTTGATAACGGCATCGCACAAAGGCAGTGATACATCGCCTATACCCAATCTCAAAAGTTTTTTGTCGGGATTTTCAGCAAGATATGCCTTTGTCTTTTGAGCAATATTATAAAATAAGTATGAATCCTTTAAGTCAGCATAATGCACATTTGGCGTAATCATTCTTCTGTCTCTCCTTCGTAAACGGTAGTTGCCGGACCGCGCATTGTAACAGTGTTGTCGTCAGCAACGGTGATATGTAATGTACCGCCGTCGAGAATTACCGATATATCGCTGTTTCGGTCGCAGAACTTCTGGCTGATTGCGGCGGCGGTGCTTGCACACGCTCCTGTTCCGCAGGCAAAGGTAACACCGCTTCCTCTTTCCCAAACGCGCATACGCAGTTCGGTTTTGGATATTACCTGCACAAACTCAACATTCACTCCGTCGGGGAACATCCCGTGATGCTCAATCATGGGGCCGAGGGTAGTGAGAGGTGCGTCGTTTATATCTTCAACAAAAATAACAGCGTGAGGATTTCCCACAGAAACGGGAATCAGGGCGACGGTCTGACCGTCGATATCTAAATCTGTTTTTTCTTCTGTCACAGCCTTACCCATATTTACGGTAACGCTGTTGACTTTTCCGCCCATTACGGACAGGTTCAGAGTCTTAATGCCGGAGAGAGTATCTATTCTCAAGGTTTTTTTGTCGGTGTATCCTTTATCGTAAACATATTTGCCGACACAACGGATACCGTTTCCGCACATTTTGGCTTCGCTTCCGTCAGCGTTGAAAATTCTCATTTTGAAATCCGCTGTTTGTGACGGACAAATGTAAATCATACCGTCGCTTCCGGCACCGAAATGTCTGTCAGAAAGCTTTTGTGAGAGCTCTGATATGTTTTCAGGCACTTCGCCGTACACATAAAGATAGTCATTTCCGAGTCCGTGCATTTTTGTGAACTTCATCTTTTTCACTCCTCGTTTATGGTTGATATACCAATGGTGGTTTCCTCTAAAACATGGAGGAGAACCTTTACAGTGTCAAGGCTTGTAAGCATTGTGATGTTGTTTTCTGTGGCACATCGGCGTATTGCCACACCGTCTTCGTAATGAACGCCGGACATAATTGCCCTTGTGCAAACAACATAGCTAACATATCCTGCCCTGATGGATTCAAGTATTTCTGTACTGCCCTCAGAGAGCTTGCGGCGAATACGGGTGCGGATACCGTTCTCCTTTAAGAAAACGGCTGTACCGATAGTTGCTTCAATATTAAATCCGAGGTTGTAGAATTTTCTGACTAAAGGCAGAGCCTCTTCCTTATCCTCGTCGGCAAGGGTTACAAGGAGTGTGCCGTAGTTTTGTACCTTCATTCCTGAGGCTATCATTGCCTTATACATTGCTCTGGGCAAGGTTTTATCGTAGCCTATGGCCTCGCCGGTAGATTTCATCTCGGGTGACAGATACGAGTCCATACCGTGAAGCTTTGAGAAAGAAAACGCAGGTACCTTTACATAAAAGCGTTCCTTCTCTTTGGGATAAATCTCAGAGATTCCTTGCTCCTTCAGAGACTTTCCGAGAATTACAAGTGTTGCAATATCGGCAAGACTGTATCCTGTTGCTTTGGAGAGGAAAGGTACGGTTCGGGAGGAACGGGGATTAACTTCGATTATATAAACATCCTCACCGTCAACGATAAACTGAATATTATAAAGGCCGATAATACCGATACCAAGGCCCAATCGCTTGGTATAGTCGATAATGGTCTCCTTAACCTTTTCCGAAATGCTGAAGGACGGATAAACGCTGATAGAGTCGCCTGAATGAACGCCTGTGCGCTCAACAAGCTCCATGATGCCGGGGATAAATACATCCTTGCCGTCGCATACAGCGTCGACCTCTACCTCTTTGCCGCGCAGATACTTGTCAACCAAAACAGGCTTATCCTCGTCAATTTCAACGGCTGTTTTAAGGTAGTGCTTCAAGGCTTCGGGCTTTGCAACAATCTGCATAGCTCTGCCGCCCAACACGAAGGAGGGACGGACAAGAACGGGATAACCGATTTCTTCTGCCGCTTTAAGACCTGCTTCTATGCTTGTAACAGCTCTGCCCTTGGGCTGGGGTATAGAAAGACTGCGTAGCAGTTTTTCAAAGGAGTCACGGTTTTCAGCCTTGTCGATAGCGTCTCTGTCGGTGCCGATGATATTGACGCCGAGGTTGTAAAGAGGCTCGGCAAGGTTGATGGCTGTTTGACCTCCCAGGGTTGCAATAACACCGAAGGGCTGTTCCATCTCAATGATGTTCATTACATCCTCAACGCACAGAGGCTCAAAGTAGAGCTTATCCGAGCAGGTGTAGTCGGTAGATACGGTTTCCGGGTTATTGTTTATGATGATTGCTTCATATCCGGCCGCTTTAATGGTCTTTACAGCGTGAACGGTCGAGTAATCGAACTCAACACCCTGCCCGATGCGGATAGGACCTGAACCCAGCACGATAACCTTTTTCTTGTCCGAAATTACCGACTCATTCTCGTCGGCATAAGTGGAATAAAAATACGGAATATAGCTTTCAAATTCAGAGGCACAGGTATCAATCATCTTATAAACGGGAGTGATGCCGTACTCTCGGCGCAGACTTCTGATGTCATTTTCCTTTACACCCCAGGTTTTTGCAATCCACAAATCCGAAAAGCCCATGGCTTTTGCGGCTCTCAAAGCCTTTTCGCTTTGAGGATTATTTTCAAGCACCTTTTCCATATCTGCAATGTTCTTAAGCTTGCGAATGAAGAAAAGGTCAATCTTTGTATGCTCATAAACAGTTTCGGCAGGAATGTTTCTGCGTAAAAGCTCAACTATCGCATAAATACGGTCATCTGTTCCTATTTCGATGTAAGAGAGAAGATTCTCCACAGTCTCGTTGTCAAACTTCTTGTGATACAGGTGGTAGAGCCCGATTTCAAGAGAACGGATACCCTTGAGCAGGCTTTCTTCAAAGCTTCTGCCGATACTCATAACCTCGCCGGTGGCTTTCATCTGTGTTGAAAGGGAGTTGTTGGCGTCGGTGAACTTATCAAAAGGAAAACGGGGCATTTTGCATACTATATAGTCAAGGGTAGGCTCAAAGGATGCCGGTGTGTTGGCAATTTGAATCTCGTCAAGGGTCATACCCACACCGATTTTTGCCGAAACTCTTGCGATGGGATAACCGCTTGCCTTTGATGCTAATGCCGAAGAACGGGAAACTCTGGGATTTACCTCGATAAGATAATACTGAAAAGAATTCGGGTCAAGAGCAAACTGAACATTGCAGCCGCCCTCGATTCCTAATGCTCTGATAATTTTCAGAGCGCTGTTTCTGAGCATGTGATACTCTTTATTTGTAAGTGTTTGCGAAGGACAAACAACAATAGAGTCGCCGGTGTGGATACCGACAGGGTCGAGATTTTCCATATTACAAACGGTAATGGCGGTGTCGTTTGCATCTCGGATAACTTCGTATTCAATTTCTTTGTAGCCCTTAATGCTCTTTTCAATAAGCACCTGATTAACAGGGGAAAGGGACAGGGCATTTTTCATAAGAGGCAGAAACTCTGCTTCGTTATCTGCAAATCCTCCGCCGGTGCCGCCTAAGGTAAAGGCAGGGCGAAGTACAACGGGAAAGCCGATTTCGTTTGCTACTCTCAGACCGTCCTCAATAGAGGTTGCAATATCCGAGGGTAATACCGGCTCGCCTAATTCCTCGCAAAGCTCCTTAAACAGCTCTCTGTCTTCAGCTCGCTCGATACTTTTGCTGGGTGTGCCTAAAAGCTCAACACCGCATTCGCGGAGAACGCCTTTCTTTTCGAGCTGCATTGCAAGGTTAAGTCCTGTCTGACCGCCGATACCGGGGAGTATGGCGTCGGGGCGTTCAAAGCGGACAATTTTTGATATATATTCAAGAGTCAAAGGCTCCATATAAACCTTGTCCGCAATTGTGGTATCAGTCATAATGGTTGCGGGGTTTGAGTTACAGAGCACGACCTCGTATCCTTCTTCTTTAAGTGCCAGACAAGCCTGTGTACCGGCGTAATCAAATTCTGCTGCCTGACCGATAACGATGGGTCCGGAACCAATAACCAAAACCTTTTTAATGTCTGTTCTTTTAGGCATTTTCAGTTCCCTCCATCATCTTAATAAATTTATCAAACAAATAGGTGCTGTCTTCCGGTCCGGGAGCACTCTCGGGGTGATACTGCACCGAAAAGACCCTATCGTTTTTGTTTTCCACTCCCTCAACAGTATTGTCGAGAAGATTTATATGAGTAACGGTGAGGGGTGTATTTTTAAGGCTTTCGCTGTCTGCTGCGTAGGAATGATTTTGCGAGGTAATTTCAATTTTACCTGTTGCAAGGTTTTTTACAGGGTGATTACCGCCTCTGTGTCCGAACTTAAGCTTATAGCATTTTGCGCCGTAGGACAGGCATATTATCTGGTGCCCGAGACAAATACCGAACATGGGATACTTGCCGTGGAGCTTCTTTACCGTGCTTATTAGTTCGGGAACATCACTTGGGTCGCCGGGACCGTTTGAGATAAACACGCCGTCGGGAGCTAAACGCTCAATCTCGCTGCAGCTTGTGTTATAAGGAACTACAGTTACGGAGCAGCCTCTTCTGTTAAGGCTGCGAACTATATTTTCTTTCATTCCGCAGTCAATGGCTACTACATGGTATTGAGCACCGGGGACCTCTTTTGTAAAGGTTCCCTTGGAGGTTACCTTTGATACTGCGTCTTTTGGAATTTCGGTTTTTCTCAGTATTTCAAGACCGCTTTCGGTGGAGACATCAGCATCGCAAATAAGCACCTTGCACATACCGTTGTTGCGGATATGGCGTGTAAGCTTTCGTGTATCAACGCCGGATACTCCGGGGATATTGTACTTTTTCATAACCGCAGATAGAGTAGATGTGCTTCTGAAATTAGAAGGCTCGTCATTGATTTCGCCTACAATAAAGGCGCCCAGCGTAGGCGTTTCTGTTTCGTAGTCATCGTCAGCTATACCGTAATTGCCTATAAGCGGGTAGGTCATTACAACAGCTTGATAGGTGTAGGAGGGGTCGGAGAGAATCTCCTGATAACCTACCATTGAGGTATTAAAAACGATCTCGCATACTTTTTCCACCTGTGCGCCGAAAGAATATCCCAAAATTTCGGTGCCGTCTTCCAATATCAACTTGCGGTCAAATTCTTTAATCATGCTTTGTACCTCTCTTCTCGGATAGCTTTTGCTCGAAGCGGTCTTTTCTTGTGTCTGTGGGAACAGCGGTGGGATAACAGCCGTCAAAGCAAGCACTGCAGTAAGAGCCGTTTCCGATCATATCTTTCAGCTTATCTACCGGCAAATATCCCAAAGTGTCTGCTCCGATAATCTCCGCTATTTCTGCTACTGAGTGGTTGCAGGCAATCAGGTTTTCCTCGCTGTCAATATCCGTGCCGTAATAACAAGGGTGTAAGAAAGGCGGTGCGGAAATACGCATATGTATTTCCTTGGCGCCTGCGTCCCGCAGAAGCTTTACAATTCTGCCGCAGGTTGTTCCTCGAACAATCGAATCGTCAACCAATACAATCCGTTTGCCCTTAACATTTTCTTCAATGGCAGAAAGCTTTATTTTCACTTGGTCAAGCCTTGTGGACTGCCCGGGAGAGATAAAGGTTCTGCCGATGTATTTGTTTTTAATTAGCCCGATTGCATAAGGAATCCCGGACTTTTGGCTGAAGCCGAGAGCCGTATCAAGGCCTGAATCGGGTACGCCGATAACAATATCGGCTTCTGCCGGATAGCTTTCTGCCAAAACCTCACCGGCTCTGAATCTTGCCTTGTGCACCGAGATTCCATCTATAACGGAATCGGGACGGGCAAAGTAAATGTACTCGAAGGCACACATCTTTTTAGGCTTTTTGTTGCAATGCTCTGTGCGTGATACAACATTCTCGCCGTCGAAAACAATAATTTCACCGGGAGCAACATCCCTTATAAATTCTGCGCCCACAGCCGACAGGGCGGCGCTTTCTGAAGCGGCAACATAAATGCCGTCAGTTGTTTTGCCGAAGCAAAGCGGTCTGAAGCCATAAGGATCACGGGCTAGTATCAGCTTTTGCGGTGACATCAAAACAAGGGAGTAAGCACCCTCTAAAGAATTCATCGCTCTGCTGACCGCCTCCTCAATGGAGCCGCAGTTAAGCCTTTCTTTTGTGACGATATATGCGATAGTTTCGGTGTCGCTTGTGGTGTGAAAGATAGCACCTGCAAGCTCCAAACTGTCACGAAGCTCTGCGGCGTTGCTGAGATTGCCGTTATGAGCAATGGCCATTCGTCCCTTTTGGTGGTTAACCTCTATGGGCTGGCAGTTATTGCGGTTGTTTTTTCCTGTTGTTCCGTATCTTACATGGCCGACAGCAATCTTACCCTGAGGGAGTGTGGACAGCACACTGTTTGTGAAAACCTCACCCACAAGGCCTAAATCCTTACGAGAGGCAAATACACCGTCGTCATTAACTACAATACCGCAGCTCTCCTGACCTCTGTGCTGGAGCGCATAAAGTCCGTAATATACAATATTTGCTATATCTATATTTGTCCTTGCGATTGCTCCGAACACACCGCATTCTTCGTGAATACTCATTATTTACCTTCCTTTGAATGTTCAAATGCTGCACCGATAAAACCCTTGAACAGAGGGTGAGCACGGTTGGGACGACTGCCGAATTCGGGGTGATACTGAACA
Organism: Ruminococcus sp.; assembly: GCA_051880855.1. Taxonomy (GTDB): domain Bacteria; phylum Bacillota; class Clostridia; order Oscillospirales; family Acutalibacteraceae; genus Ruminococcoides. The sequence continues at coordinate 37,310 of JBJEOT010000002.1, read as the reverse complement.
CCTACATAGAACGGTCTGTCGCTGAGCTCTACGGTTTCAATCAGTCTGCCGTCTGGAGAAGTACCGGCAAGTGTAAGTCCTGCCTCTTCATACTGCCGGCGGTAGTCGTTGTTAAACTCATAACGGTGCCGGTGGCGTTCGCTGATTTCGGTGGCGTTGTAGCAGCGGGAAAGCACTGTATCGGGACGGATAACACAGGTATAAGCACCGAGTCTGAGGGTTCCGCCCTTGTCGACATCGTCGCTCTGTCCGGGCATAAAGTCAATAACCTTATGGGGACAAGCCTCGTCAAACTCGCCGGAGTTAGCGTCGGCAATGCCAAGAACATTTCTTGCAAACTCAATAACCGCAATCTGCATACCGAGGCAGATGCCGAAGTATGGCAGATGATTTTCACGGGCATATTTTGCGGCGATAATCATTCCTTCAATGCCTCTGTTGCCGAAACCGCCGGGTACTATAATACCGTCAAGCTGACCGAGTATTTCGTCGGCATTTTCGTTAGTAAGCTTTTCCGAATCAATCCAATGGATTTTAATATGTGTGTTGTATATATAGCCGGCGTGACGGAGTGCCTCTGCAACGGAGAGGTAGGCGTCGTGCAGCTCTGTGTATTTACCTACAAGTCCGATATCTACGCTGTACTGACGGGCTTTGATTTTTTCAACCATATCACGCCATTCCGTCAAATCAACAGGCTTTGTTTCAAGGTTAAGCTCTCTGCACACAACCTCTGAAAAGTTTGATTCTTCAAGCATAAGAGGTGCTTCGTAGAGAATAGGCAGAGTGATGTTTTCAATAACGCAGTCACGCTTAACATTACAGAAAAGAGAAATTTTGTTAAAAATTGATGCTTCCAGGGGCTTATCACAGCGAAGTACAATGATATCGGGGCTGATACCCATTCCCTGCAATTCTTTTACAGAATGCTGTGTGGGCTTGGATTTGTGCTCATCAGAGCCGCTCAGGAAGGGCACCAGAGTTACATGGATAAACAGGCTGTTTTCCTTGCCGACTTCGAGAGATACCTGCCTGATTGCTTCAAGAAAAGGCTGGGATTCAATATCACCGATGGTACCGCCGATTTCGGTAATTACTACATCTGCGTCGGTCTGTTTGCCTACTCTGTAAATAAAAGCCTTGATTTCATCTGTGATGTGGGGGATTACCTGAACGGTGTGTCCGAGATATTCGCCGCGGCGCTCTTTATTAAGAACATTCCAATACACCTTGCCGGTGGTAAGGTTTGAAAACCTGTTAAGGTTTTCATCAATAAAGCGCTCGTAATGTCCGAGGTCAAGGTCGGTTTCAGCGCCGTCAACGGTAACAAATACCTCGCCGTGCTGATAGGGGCTCATTGTACCCGGGTCAACATTGATATATGGGTCAAGCTTTTGTGCGGCAACCTTAAGTCCTCTGTTCTTGAGCAGGCGTCCGAGAGATGCCGCTGTGATACCTTTACCGAGACCCGAAACAACACCGCCTGTTACAAATATATATTTTGTCATACCAAAAATCCTTTCCTAAAAACTCATTCCCACTCCACCGTTGCAGGAGGTTTTGAAGTGATGTCATAGACAACCCTTGTGATTTCTTTTATTTCACCTGTTATGCGGTTGCTTGCCCGTTCTAATACATCGAAGGGGATACGGGTCCATTGAGCTGTCATAAAATCATCTGTTGTAACAGCCCGCAGTGCTGCCACATAACCGTATGCTCTTGCGTCGCCTTTGACGCCTACGCTGTAAGTATCAGTCAGAACAGCGAAGTATTGGTTGGCGTCTTCTTTTACTGTGATGTTATCGATTTCCTCCCTGAAAATCGCATCAGCATCCTTGAGTATTCTCAGCTTTTCTTTTGTGATTTCTCCGATTACTCTGACCGCAAGACCGGGACCGGGGAAGGGCTGACGGAAAACAAGCTCGCGGGGCAGGCCCAGTTTTATTCCTACCTCTCGGACCTCGTCCTTGAACAAGTCGCTCAAGGGCTCGACAATGCTTTCAAAGAAAATAACATCGGGAAGTCCGCCGACATTGTGGTGACTTTTAATTACTGCCGAATCACCTTTTCCGCTTTCAATGATGTCGGGATAAATGGTGCCCTGTGCCAGAACATCGATTTTACCCAGCTCTGAGGAAATATCTTCAAACACGCGGATGAATTCCTCGCCGATAATTTTGCGCTTTTGCTCAGGCTCGGTTATTCCCTTTAGTTTTGATAGGAATCTGTCCTCGGCATTGACGCGGACTAAATTCATACCGAATTTGCCTTTGAAGGTGTTTTCTACAAAGTCGCCCTCGTCTTTTCTGAGCAGGCCGTGATCAACAAAAACACAGGTGAGGTTCTCGCCGACAGCTTTATACAGCAAAGCTGCCGCAACCGAGGAATCAACACCGCCGGAAAGCGCCAGAAGCACTCTTTTATTTTTAAGCTCTGCTTTGTATTTTTCGGTGATTCTCTCAATAAAGTCTTCCATCTTCCAATCGCCTGCACATTTGCACACATTGAAAAGGAAGTTGTGAAGAATGGTTTTGCCGTATTCTGTATGGGTTACTTCGGGGTGAAACTGCACAGCGTAAAGTCCTTTTTCGGCATTCTCAAGCGCTGCTGCAGGACAGTTTTTAGTGGTGGCTGTAACGGTAAATCCTTTTGGTACTTCCGATATATAGTCGGTATGGCTCATAAAACAGTTGCTTACCTGCGGTACGCTTTCAAACAGGAGACTGTTTTCTACATTCAGAGTGGTATTGCCGTATTCACTTCTGTCGGCAGCACTCTCGATTTTGCCGTTTGCCATATATGCCATTAGCTGTGCGCCGTAGCATATACCTAAAATCGGGATACCTAAGTTTAAGATTTCAGGGTCAAAATGTGCAGATGTTTCTTTATAAACACTGTTGGGACCGCCTGTAAAAATAATGCCCCTATATCCGATACTTTTGATATCATCACAGGTGATGGTGTTATAAGGTTTGATTTCGGCATAAACCTTTTGCTCGCGCACGCGACGGGCAATAAGCTGATTATATTGACCGCCGAAATCTAAAACAAGGATTTTTTCGTTCATTATTTCACCGCCATTACAAAGTAATTTCTGCTGTTGTACGCTCGATATTTGCAATCAATGGTTTGATTTCATTCAGGTAATTTTCAACCTGCTCAGGACATCTTCCGATATAGAGAACAGGGTCAAGAAGATTTTGCATTTCCTGCAGGCTCAAGCCGAACTCAGGCTCAGCGCTTAAGTACTTAAGCAGGTCGCAGGTACCGCCGTTTTTCATTTCTGCGGTAGCCTTCATTGAGCAGCTGCGAATAATTTCGTGGATATTCTGGCGGTTGCCGCCTTTCTTTACTGCTTCCATCATAAGATTTTCGGTTGCAATAAAGGGAAGGTACTCCTTGACGGTTCTTTCAATGATTTTCTCATTGATATGCAAGCCGTCGGTAACATTTTGACAAAGTCTTAAGACAGCGTCTGCGCAGAGGAAGCCTTCCGGCATAGAGATACGCCTGTTGGCAGAATCGTCAAGAGTTCGCTCCAACCACTGTGTTGAGGCGGTCATTGCTGCGTTTGTTACATCAGACATCAGATAACGGGACAGTGAGCAAATTCGCTCGCTTCTCATAGGATTGCGCTTGTATGCCATAGCGGAAGATCCTATCTGATTTTTCTCAAAGGGCTCTTCAAGCTGTCTGTCATGCTGTAAAAGCCTTATATCGTTAGCCATTCTGTAAGCACTTTGAGCGACAGCGGAAAGAGTGCTCAAAATTCTGGAATCAAGCTTTCTCGGATAAGTCTGTCCGCAAACAGCAAATTTCTTCTCAAAGCCGAAGTCATTTGCTATCATTTCGTTCATCTTGTCGATTTTTGAGGTGTCTCCGTCAAAGAGCTCTACAAAGCTTGCTTCTGTGCCGGTAGTACCTCTGCAGCCTAAGAATTTGAAATTGTCCAGAATAAAGTCAATTTCCTCTAAATCAGAAGCAAAATCCTGTATCCAGAGGGTTGCTCTTTTGCCGACGGTTACAAGCTGTGCCGGCTGATAATGGGTATATCCGAGAGTGGGCATTGCCTTGTATTTTTCTGCAAAATCAGCAAGGTTTGCAATAACCTTCAACAGCTCGGTTCTGATATATTTAAGTGCGTCTCTGTAAATGACGATGTCGGCGTTGTCTGTAACATAACAGCTTGTTGCACCGAGATGAATGATTCCTGCGGCCTTGGGTGCTACCACGCCGTAAGCATAAACATGAGCCATAACATCGTGGCGTACCTCGGCTTCCCTTTTGCTTACACATTCGTAGTCGATATTGTCCACGTTGTCTTGCAGCTCGGAAATCTGCTCATCGGTAATGGGCAGACCGAGGTTCTTTTCTGCCTTTGCCAGCGACACCCACAGCTTTCGCCAGGTTTTGTAACGGGTATCGGAAGAAAACAGCTTTAGCATATATTCGGATGCATAGCGAGAGGACAGGGGTGATTCATATTTTGAAGTCATATTTTTCTCCTTATCTGCTTGAACTCTAATGAGTAACGGCTTCTGTTTTTCTCAGCAACCGTTCTCTGTGCAGAGCGTGCTTTTTCTTTCATTATGAGTTTCTGTGAGACCAAACCGATTATCGGTAGTTTTGTACTTCACGGGCTTCTCAGTCCCTTACGATGATGCTGTCTCGTTCGGGACCTACAGATACATACTTTATCGGGCATCCGATATGCTTTTCAATATAAGAAACATATTCCTGTGCGGCTTCGGGCAAATCCTCAAAATTACGGATACCCGAAATATCCTGCATCCAGCCTTTTTTATACTCAATAACAGGAGTTGCGTCTGCAAGGGCTGTCGGGAAGGGGAATCGGTTAATTTCTTTGCCGTTAAGCTTATAGGCTACGCAAACGGGGATTTCTTCAAATCCTGACAGAACATCCAGCTTTGTCAGAACAATTTCAGTAGCAGCCTGAACCTCAATGCCGTAAGAAGTAGCAACCAGATCCATTGCACCTACACGGCGGGGTCTGCCTGTCTTAGCGCCGTACTCGTTGCCGGCTTTACGCAAATTCTCTGCTTCTTCACCGAACATTTCCGATACAAACGGGCCTTCGCCGACACAGGTGGAATAGGCTTTTACAACTCCCAGCACCCTGTCAATTTTAGCACCGGGGAAGCCGGAGCCGATAGGAGCGTAGGCGGCAGTTGTGTTTGATGATGTAGTATAGGGATAAATGCCGTAGTCCAAATCTCTGAGAGAGCCGAGCTGTGCCTCAAAGAGAATTTTCTTGCCGTTTTCATCGGCTTCTTTCAAAATCTGAGCGGTATCGCAAACGAAGGGCTTGATTTTTTCGCAGTAGTTTGCAATCCATTCGGTTATTTCTTCTTTTGTTATGGCTTTAGCACCGTAAACACCTGTGATGGTGAGGTTTTTCCATTCAAGCAGGTCAATAAGGTGCTCCATAAGCTTCTCGGGATAAAACAGTTCGCCTGCGAGAACTGTTTTCTTCTGATACTTATCTGAATAGAACGGAGCAATACCTTGTTTTGTGGAACCGTATTTTTTGTCGCCGAGCCTTTGCTCTTCAAGCTCGTCCAGTGCTCTGTGCCAGGGCAAAAGAAGAGATGCACGGTCGCTAATTTTGAGATTTTCGGGTGTAATGGAAACACCCTTTTCGGTAACAGTGCATATTTCGTTCCAAAGGTTTTCGGGGTCGAGTGCAACGCCGTTACCGAGAATGTTAATTACACCGTCTCTGAAAACGCCGGAAGGCAAAAGATGCAGAGCAAATTTGCCCTTATCGTTAATAACGGTATGACCGGCATTGCCGCCTCCCTGATAACGAACTACAATGTCGTAATCTTCGGTTAAGAGGTCAACCATTCGGCCTTTGCCTTCGTCGCCCCAGTTAATTCCTACTATCGCGCAATTTTGCATGGTGTGCCTCCTTAAATATGCTCGTTGAGTCTTTTCATAACTTCGGTGTAAGCGTCTTCAACACCGCCTAAATCCCTGCGGAATCTGTCTTTGTCAAGCTTCTCGTGTGTTGTGCTGTCCCACAAACGGCAAGTGTCGGGACTGATTTCATCAGCCAGAACAACGGTACCGTCAGACAGTCTGCCGAATTCAACCTTAAAGTCAACCAAGGTTACACCGCATTCGTTCCAGAAAGCTTTGAGCAAATCGTTGATTTTGAAAGCATATGATTTTACGGTTTCAATTTCTTCCTCGGTGCAAAGCTCCAACGCAACGGCATGGTAGCTGTTGCAAAGAGGATCGCCGAGATCGTCGTTTTTATAGGAAAACTCCACGGTGGGCTTTTTGAAGACCACGCCCTCAGGCACACCGTAATTCTTTGAGAAAGAGCCGGCTGCAATGTTGCGGATAATTACCTCAAGAGGTAATATGGTAACTCTCTTAACAAGGGTTTCGCGCTCAGAGAGCTCCTCAACAAAGTGAGTAGGCACACCGTTCTTTTCAAGTCTCTGCATAAGCAGATTGCTCATTTTGTTGTTGATAACCCCTTTGCCGTTAATCGTTCCCTTTTTCAATCCGTTAAAGGCGGTGGCGTCATCCTTATAGGAGACGATAAGCAATTCGGGATTGTCGGTTTCAAAAACTCTTTTTGCTTTTCCTTCGTACAGCAGATTTCTTTTTTCCATTATAAAAAACCTCCAGATTTTTTTGCAAATCAAAAAGGGCAAGGGAACTTGGGCAAATCGCCAAGACCACATTGCCCCTTAAGTGCATATAATAATGAGCTGCAAAGAAAGAAGGCAGAGGCACTTCGAGTGTACCTCAAAGACGCCTTTGCCTTTTCGCTCAATTATACAATTTTTTGAGCGTTTTGTCAACTGCATAATATATGTTTTGGAAAAAATCGGAGATTATTATTCAGATTGGATTTTACTTTTAAGAATTTCTGACAAAATAATCGGGTTTGCTTTTCCTCCTGTTTGTCCCATTGCGTTGCCCATAAGGGCTTCAAAGGCTTTTTCTTTTCCTTTTCGATAGTCGCTGACGAGCTTTTCGCAGTTGCTAATAACCGCGTCGGCAACAGCCGAAAGTGCTTCGCGATCGTTAATCTGGGCAAGGCCTTCGCTGTTGACAGTATCGACAGGATCGAAATCCTCTTTCCACATTCTGCCGAGCAGCCGCTTTACCGTAGAGGAGTTGATAATCTGCTCGCCGAAAAGGTTTGCAAGCTTTGCCATATTTTCGGGAGCTATGGGACAGAAAAACCTGTCTTTGTTCATTCGCATTATTTCGGTAATGAAGATATTTGCCGCAATTTTGTAGTAGGTTGTGTGTTTCGCAACTTCTTCAAAATAGCTTGCCATATTCGGGTCGGACAACAAAGCGTCGCTGTCATAGGCAGTAAGCCCGAAGTCTTTCATAAACTTTTGCTTTTTGGAGTCCGGCAACTCTCCGATTGTGCTCTTCCACCCCAGAATATCGCTGTCGGTAAGTTCGATTGGCGGCAAATCGGGATCGGGGAAATAGCGGTAATCGTTTGCGTTTTCTTTCGAGCGCATAGTGTAGGTTTTTCCGGTTTCCTGGTCAAACTTTCTTGTTTCCTGAATAATCTTTCCGCCCGACTCAATTACCTCTATCTGCCGTTTGTACTCATACTCAATAGCTTGAACAACAGAATGAAAGGAGTTCAGATTTTTCATTTCTGTGCGGGTTCCGAATTCTGTTTGTCCTTTTTTGCGTACCGAAAGGTTTACATCACAGCGGAACGCACCCTCGTTCTTTTTGCAGTCGGATATGCCGGTATAGAGAATAATCGCACGGAGCTTTTCAAGGTAGGCGTTGGCTTCTTCTGCCGAACGGATGTCAGGCTCTGAAACGATTTCGATAAGAGGTACACCGCAGCGGTTGCAGTCAATCATTGTTCCGTGCTTGTCATCGTGAACAAGCTTGCCGGCATCTTCTTCAATGTGAATTCTGGTGATTCCGATTTTTTTGGAACCTTCAGTTGTTTCGATGGTAATATATCCGTTTTCGCACAGGGGAATATCGTATTGGCTGATCTGATAGGCTTTGGGAAGATCGGGGTAGAAGTAGTTTTTTCTGTCCTGCTTTGAAAAGTGTGCAATGGTGCAGTTCGTTGCAAGACCCGCCTTGACCGCGTATTCAACAACCTTCCTGTTCAGAACGGGTAGAACACCCGGCAGTCCCATGCATACGGGACAGGTCTGCGTGTTGGGAGCGGCGCCGTAGGCGGTTGAGCAGGAGCAGAATATTTTGGTCTTTGTCTTAAGCTCTACATGAACCTCAAGACCGATAACCATTTCATAGTCTTTTATCATTTTCATTGATTATTCCCCTCACTTTCCCATATTTTCAAATGCATAACCGGCGCGGTAAAGGATGCTTTCGCTGAACGCCGGACCGATTAACTGCATTCCCACAGGCATACCGCCTTCACCTGTTCCGCAGGGAAGAGAGAGTGCGGGAATACCGGCTATGTTTACGGGAACGCTGTATGCATCGCCCATATACATCTGAAGCGAGTCACCGGTTTTTTCGCCGATTTTATATGCTACCGTCGGCGCAACGGGAGAGATGATAAAGTCGCATTTCTCAAAGGCATTGTCAAAGTCTTTTCTGACAAGGCTTCTTACCTGCAAGGCCTTTTTGTAATAAGCGTCATAATAACCGGAAGAAAGAGCAAAAGTGCCGAGCATAATGCGCTTTTTAACCTCCGAGCCGAAGCCCTCGCTTCGGCTTTTTCTGTATAGTTCATCAATGTTGCTGTAATCGTCGCTTCTGTAACCGTAGCGAATACCGTCAAAACGGGCAAGGTTTGACGAAGCTTCTGCCGATGATATGACATAGTAGGCAGACAAGGCAAAGTCGATAGAAGGCATAGAAACTGCAACAAGCTCAGCGCCCATCGCACGGTATGCTTCAGAGGCTGCCAAAACAGCTTTTTTTACATCCTCGGAAATACCTTCACCGAAAAACTGTGCGGGAATACCGATTTTCATATCTTGAACGCCTTTATTTATTTCGGCGGTAAAATCTTCGTAAGTACGGTCGATTGAGGTTGCGTCTCTCTTATCGTGACCGACGATGGTGTTCAGCACAAGGGCGTTGTCAAGTACCGTGCTTGTGAGAGGACCGATCTGGTCAAGCGATGAAGCAAAGGCGATAAGACCGTATCTGGAAACTGTGCCGTAGGTAGGTTTCATACCTACAACACCGCAGAAAGACGCAGGCTGACGGATAGAACCGCCTGTATCTGAGCCAAGGGTATATGCTGCTTCTCTTGCTGCGACCGCCGCCGCAGAGCCGCCTGAGGAACCGCCGGGGACTCTCTCTGTATCCGCAGGGTTATGACAAACCTTAAAGGCGGAATTCTCTGTTGTAGAGCCCATTGCAAATTCGTCCATATTAAGCTTTCCCAAAATAACTGCGCCGGACTCTTCAAGCTTTTCTACGGCGTGAGCAGTATAAGGCGGTATGTAATTGCCGAGCATTTTAGACGCACATGTGGTTTTAATACCCTTGGTGCACATATTATCCTTGATTGCACAGGGGATACCTGCCAAAGGAGAAATGCCGCGGGCAGAGCATCTGCCCTCGTCAAATTCTTTTGCTTTTTCGAGAGCTTGCTCCGCTGTTACGGTAAGGTAAGCACCGATAGTTTTGTCTTTTGCTCCAATTTCATTGAGATATGCCTGTGTCAGCTCTGTCGAGGAATACTCTTTTTTTCTCAGAGCTTCTGCATGCATATATATTGTTCTTTGAGTTAATTCAGACATATACGGCACTCCTTTCAATCCTCAACGACACGGGGAACAACAATGTATCCGTCGTGCTTTGCAGCGGCAGCAGCCAAAAGATCTTCTGCCGTAAACTCATCTTCTGCCACATCGTCACGAAGGACATTCTTCATCGGAACAATATGTGCCATTGCTTCTACCCCTGATGTGTCGGCAGTGCTAAGCTTATCTGCAAAAGCTATGATGCGGTCCATCTCTTCTTCGAGTTCGCTCATTTCCTCGGCAGAGAATTCGAGGTAGGCAAGTTTTGCAACCGCTTCAACATCAGTTTTGTATTTTTTCTCGCTCTTTGCAGCTTTGTTCTCGTTATTTGAACCCAGCAGTTTATCGAGGCCAAGTACACTCAGCTGTTCTTTGTCTACCGGCTGAGGTGCTTCTGTCATAGGACAGGAAGCGTCCTTTATTTTCGGGAATGCAATAACATCACGGATAGAGTCTGCTCCGACCATCAGCATTACAAAGCGGTCGAGTCCGAAAGCAAAACCACCGTGAGGCGGAGTTCCGTAGCGGAAGGCGTTAACCATAAATCCGAAGCGTTCCTCTATTTCTTCATCGCTGAATCCCAAAGCCTCGAACATTATCTTTTGAACATCTTGTCTGTGAATTCTTATTGAACCTGAGCCAAGCTCTATGCCGTTCAGTACAACATCATATGCCTGAGCGCGCACCTTACCGGGGTCGGTTAAAAGATACTGCACATCCTCAGGATAGGGCATAGTAAAAGGATGGTGAGTTGATATCCAGCGTTTTTCTACTTCTGAGTATTCAAATTGGGGGAAGTCGGTAACAAAAAGGAAGGAGTATTTGTTTTTGTCCCGAAGCCCGAGCATATCGGCAATATCTAAGCGGAGACCGCCGAGGGTTTTGCGTACGGTATCCAGCTTGTCAGCACAGAATAATACGAAATCGCCGGGCTCTGCGTCCATTCTGGACAGGATACTGTTCATCTCATCTTCACTGAAATATTTGGTAAGAATAGAATATATCTCTCCGTCGGGACGGTAAGCTATCCATGCCATACCTTTTGCCCCGTACGAGAGTGCATTTTTTGTCAGGGTTTCAATTTCCGTTCTTGAGAAACCGGCACAGCCCTTTGCGTTGATTGCTCTGACAACACCGCCGTTGTCACAGACTTTTCTGAAAACAGAGAAAGAGCAGTCGCCTGCAATGTCCGTAAGGTCAACAATAGGCAGCTCAAAACGGATATCAGGCTTATCAGAGCCGTATTTATCCATAGCTTCGGTCCAGGTGATGCGGGGAAAATCATATCCGATATCGACACCCTTACAGCACTTGAAAATATGCTTGAAAAGGTTTTCGAGGTGTTCCCAGATATCCTCCTGATCCACAAAGGACATTTCCATATCGACCTGTGTGAATTCGGGCTGACGGTCTGCGCGAAGATCTTCGTCACGGAAGCACCTTGCCACCTGATAATATTTATCTATACCGCCTACCATAAGAAGCTGCTTGTATATCTGAGGCGACTGGGGTAATGCGTAAAAACTGCCCTGATGAACACGGGACGGAACAAGGTAATCGCGAGCACCTTCGGGTGTTGATTTGCACAGTATGGGAGTTTCTACGTATATAAAGCCCTTGCTGTCAAGGTAATCCTGTGTTGCTTTTTGTATGAGATGACGCATACGCAGGTTTTCTACCATTTGACTGCGGCGAATATCGAGGTAGCGGTAACGAAGACGAAGCTCCTCACGCACACTCTCGCCGTCATCAATAGAGTAGGGCAGCTTTTCCGCCATGGAGATCAGCTCGATTTTTTCCGTGGCAAGCTCAACCGTACCTGTTACAATTTTCGGGTTGACTGTATCAAGAGACCTTTCTCTGATTTTTCCCTTTACGCAGACAACCGACTGCATACGCAATCTTTCGGTTAAGTTGAATTCTTCCGCACTTACCTTTGCGGCGTCGATAACAACCTGCAAAACGCCTTCGCGGTCACGAAGGTCTAAGAAAATAACACCGCCCATATCGCGTTTTGTGGTTACCCAACCCGAACAAACTTGCTCTGTACCGATATGAGACGGGCGGATAAGTCCGCAGTATTCTGTCCTTTTCATTTAGCACTTTTCCTCCTGCTCTTGAGAATTATAGCTTCTGTTTCGTGCTTTATTCGCTTATGTCGAAAAAACAGCAAAAGGTAACACCGCTTTTCAGTATTACCCTTAACGATATAAAACATCCGAAATAGATGTTTCAGCATCCTACAGGGCGATTGCTGTACTCGCGGTGCCACCTGTGTTTTTACTCATTTTCCGGATTATGACCGGCTTTTGTCAACTGACGCGTGACCTACGGCGCACCTACTAAATAAATGTTTTTCAGATAGCAGCTCGATAAGTGTTATTCACACAGAATCTACTGCACGGCTCTCACCGTCCCGTGCTCGCTGTGTGCGATTTTCTGTGTTACTTCTCTTATCTCAAACGCTTTTGTTTGTTAAATTGTTATCCCAAGAAGTGGTGTTTTGACAGAACTCGTTTGATACATCGGTATCTTCTCCGAGTTGAGCCTGTTTCAAAATAACGCTTTGCTTATACTCATCGGTCTGCTTATCTGGAGGTTAAGCAGACCGATGCTAAAGCAAACTTGCGTTGCTTTCTCGATATTGATTGAGAGTTTACTTTGACTGATAATTATTCTTCATCCTGAAGAGCGTCATAGCCCTCTTCACCGGTACGAACCTTTACAACATTTTCAACATCGTAAACGAATATCTTACCGTCACCGATATGACCGGTGTAAAGAATCTTTTTAGCAGTCTCAACAACCTGAGCTACAGGAACCTTGCATACAACTATGTCAACCTGAATCTTAGGTAAGAGTGAAGTTTCAACTTCAACACCACGGTAATACTCCGGCTTACCCTTCTGTACGCCGCAGCCCAGAACATGGGATACTGTCATACCTGTAATGCCGATGCCGACCATAGCATTCTTAAGAGCCTCAAGCTTAGCTTCCTTGCAGACAATCTCAACCTTGGTGATCTTTTCACCGCTTGCAGGCTTGACATCTGCTGCAACCTTGGGCATTTCCTTAACAACAACAGCCTCGGCAACGGGAACTTCGCCTGTAACTGCAACAGGAGCGTCTCCCTCGTCAATGTACTCAGGAAGCATTGCAAATCCTGCATATGCGCTGGGCAGACCGTGCTCGGTAGCGTCAAGGCCTTCGATTTCTTCCTCACGGCTAACGCGAAGTCCGCAGATCATTTTGATGACTAAGAATGTAATTGTGATTGTTACTGCAGTCCAGAGAGCAACAGCTGCGAAACCTGTGAGCTGTAAGCCGAGAAGCTCAAATCCACCGCCGTAGAAGAGACCCTTAATTGTCTCGCCGGAAGCGTTTGTGATTGAATATCCGGGAGCTGTATCGGTAGCAAAGAGACCTACAGCAAGAGTACCCCAAATACCGTTGAGGCAGTGAACTGCAACAGCACCTACAGGGTCATCAATGTGGAGCTTGTGGTCAAGAAGCCATACGCCGAATACTACAAGAAGTCCGGCAACAGCACCGATGATTGCGGCGCCTAAAGCGTCTGTAACATCACAGGGAGCAGTAATAGCTACAAGACCTGCAAGAGAAGCGTTCAGACACATTGAAACATCAGGCTTACCGTACTTGATCCAAGTGAATATCATACATACTACAGTTGCAACAGCAGGAGCAACTGTTGTTGTGAGGAATACAGAGCCTAACTGCTCAATAGAGGTACAAGCTGCACCGTTAAATCCGTACCAGCCGAGCCAGAGGATGAATACACCAAGTGCACCCAAAGCAATGCTGTGACCGGGGAATGCATTAACCTTAGTAACCTTGCCGTTTGCATCTTTCTTAAATTTACCAATACGGGGTCCTAAGATTTTTGCGCCGATTAATGCGGAGATACCGCCGACCATATGTATAGCGCAGGAACCTGCGAAGTCGTGGAATCCGATCTGGCTGAGCCAGCCACCGCCCCAAATCCAGTGAGCTTCAATCGGGTAAATAAGAGCGGAAATAACGCCAGAATAAATGCAGTAGGAGAGGAACTTTGTTCTTTCTGCCATAGCACCGGAAACAATAGTAGCGGTTGTGGCACAGAAAACAAGGTTGAATACAAAGTTTGAGAAATCAAAGTTTGCATAGCTTGTGAAGATATCGAATCCGGGCTTTCCGATAAGTCCGATAAGATCTTCTCCCATTAAGAAGCTAAAGCCTATAAGAATAAATACTACGGTACCAATACAGAAGTCCATAAGGTTCTTCATGATAATGTTACCGGTGTTCTTAGCTCTTGTAAAACCGGCCTCTACCATTGCGAAGCCTGCCTGCATCCAGAATACAAGCGCTGCACCGATTAAGAACCAAACTCCGAAGACTTCACCGGATACAGTGTCTAAAACAAAATTCTTAATTGCTTCATCCATTTAAGTCATCTTCTTTCTATTTTTTAATTGCTGAACAGGTTATTTATTTAACGCTGAACAGCATATCAGCATAAGACGGGAAGGGCCAGAAGTCCTTTGCAGTAATTGTCTCTGCTTCATCAACAGCTGCTCTGAGCTCTGCCATCTTTACAAGGACGGTATCACGAATCATATAAGCCTCGCTGTCGATGTTTTCAGCCTCGCTGAGTTTGAGTACTGCGTCTTTCAGCTCATCTGATGCCTTTACGATTCTGTCGCAAAGAACTGACAAACGCTTTACAACGCCGATTTCATACTCACAGGGGATAGATGCATCCAGATCCTTTTTGAATGCTGCGTTTTGAGCAAGGGTTGCAGCATATCTTTCAATTGCCGGAGCATACGAGCATTTTGCCATATCCACCATTGTGTTTGCTTCAATAACAACTGTCTTGCAGTAGTTTTCAAGCATAATCTCTTCACGGGATTGGAGCTCTCTTTCGGAGAATATCTTGTGTGCGGTGAGCATATCCACATTTTTCTTGTCGAGCAAATGAGGCATACAGTCCGCAGTAGTGCGGTAGTTGAGAAGACCGCGCTGTTCGGTAGCCTCCTTAATCCAGCTGTCGTCATAGCCGTTGCCGTTGAAGATGATTCTCTTGTGATCCTTGATTGTTTTCTTGATCATCTCGTGGAGAGCTGTTTCAAAGTCTTCAGCACCCTCAAGACGATCGGCATAAATCTTAAGAGATTCAGCAACAGCAGCGTTCAGCATAATATTTGCACAGGCAATACTGTTAGAGGAGCCGAGCATACGGAACTCAAACTTGTTGCCGGTAAAAGCAAAGGGAGATGTACGGTTACGGTCTGTGGTATCTCTTGTGAATTTTGGGAGAACGCTTACGCCGAGCTTCATTTTTGTTTTGTCTGCTGCGACATAGGGAGTATCGTTTTCGATAGCCTCCAGAATAGCGTTCAGCTCATCGCCGAGGAACATGGAAACAACAGCGGGAGGTGCTTCGTTTGCACCGAGTCGGTGATCGTTTCCTGCGGTAGCAACTGAGATACGAAGCAAATCTTGGTAATCGTCAACTGCTTTGATTACAGCGCACAGGAACAAGAGGAATTGTGCGTTTTCATAAGGTGTTTCGCCGGGAGACAAAAGGTTTACACCTGTGTCGGTGGAAATAGACCAGTTGTTGTGTTTACCGCTTCCGTTTACACCGGCAAAGGGCTTTTCGTGAAGCAGGCAAACAAGTCCGTGACGGGCGGCAACCTTTTGCATAACCTCCATAGTCAATTGGTTGTGGTCGGTTGCAATATTTGTGGTAGAGTAGATAGGTGCCAGCTCGTGCTGTGCAGGAGCAACCTCGTTGTGCTCTGTCTTAGCAAGAATACCAAGCTCCCAAAGCTCATTGTTAAGGTCATCCATAAACTCAGCAACCTTCGGCTTGATAACGCCGAAGTAATGGTCATCCATCTCTTGGCCCTTAGGAGGCTTTGAACCGAAAAGTGTTCTTCCGGTAAAGCGAACATCGGGACGGGCCTCATACATTTCCTTTGTAATAAGGAAGTATTCTTGCTCGGGGCCGACAGAGGTTTTAATGCATTTTACGGTGTCATTGCCGAACAAACGGAGAATACGGAGTGCCTGAGTATTGAGTGCTTCCATAGAACGGAGCAAGGGGGTTTTTTTATCGAGTGCTTCGCCGCCGTAAGAGCAGAAAGCAGTAGGAATACAAAGGGTTTTGCCTTTGATAAATGCATATGAGGTTGGGTCCCAAGCAGTATAACCGCGAGCCTCGAAGGTTGCTCTGATACCGCCTGACGGGAAAGAAGAAGCGTCCGGTTCGCCTTTAATAAGCTCTTTGCCGGAGAACTCCATAATTACACCGCCGTCAGGTGAAGGAGCGATAAAGCTGTCGTGCTTTTCGGCGGTAATGCCGGTAAGAGGTTGAAACCAGTGGGTATAATGTGTTGCACCGTTTTCTACTGCCCAATCTTTCATTGCGGCAGCTACGGCATTTGCAACGCTGATATCCAAATCAACTCCTTCGTCAATAGTCTTTTTGAGTGAACTGTAGATTTTCGCAGGCAATTTTGCCTTCATGACCCGGTCATCAAAAACCTTGCAACCAAAAATCTTTGTTACTGTACTCATAATTTTACACCTATCCTTTCTTGGTTGTGTGACCCTTTCTGAATTCACCAAACATTGAAGTATAGTTTTCAGATTGACTCTTCCTGATGGGAAAATCAAGCTTGGTGAACTCAAATAGAGCCACAAAAAATAATAAAAAGGGCGTCTTTAATTTGCAATAAATTAAAGACGCCCTTGCCTTTTTCAATATCAGTATTTAATTATAATTACACAATGCCCTGAGCATTCATAGCATCGACAACCTTTTCAAAGCCTGCGATATTTGCACCGGCAACATAGTTACCGTCCATACCGTATTTCTTAGCTGCATTGTCGAGATTGTGGAACAAATCAACCATAATGGTCTGAAGTGTGCTGTCAACCTTATCAAAGCTCCAGTGGAGTCTCTCGCTGTTCTGAGACATCTCAAGAGCAGAAGTAGCAACACCGCCTGCGTTGGCTGCTTTGCCGGGTAAGAACAGAATACCGTTCTCCTGTAAATAGTCAATTGCATCAGGTGTGGAAGGCATATTAGCGCCCTCTGCTACTGCGATAACGCCGTTTGCAACAAGTGCCTTTGCATCGTCAAGAGTAAGCTCGTTCTGTGTAGCACAGGGAAGAGCAATGTCAACCTTTACAGACCATACGCCCTTGCCCTCATGGTACTCGGAATTGGGTCTGTAAGTCTTGTACTCGGTAAGTCTCTGACGCTTAACCTCTTTAATCTCCTTAAGAGCTTCAACATCGATGCCGTCAGGATCGTAAACCCAACCGGTAGAATCTGAGCAGGTAACAACCTTTGCGCCTAACTGAGTAGCTTTCTGAATTGCATAGATTGCAACATTGCCGGCACCGGAAACAGCAACTGTTTTGCCTTCAATGCTCTGGCCGTTGCACTTGAGCATCTCCTCGGTGATGTAAAGCAGACCGTAGCCGGTTGCTTCTGTACGGGCAAGAGAACCGCCGTAGCTGATACCTTTACCGGTGAGTACGCCTTCAAAAACGCCTCTGATTCTCTTATACTGACCGAACATATAACCGATCTCACGAGCACCTGTGCCAATGTCACCGGCAGGAACGTCTGTGTCAGCGCCGATATACTTGCAAAGCTCTGTCATAAAGCTCTGGCAGAAAGCCATAATCTCACGGTCAGACTTACCCTTGGGATCAAAATCGCAACCGCCTTTACCGCCGCCGATAGGAAGACCGGTAAGGGAGTTTTTGAAAATCTGCTCAAATCCTAAGAATTTGATGATACCAAGATTTACCGAGGGATGCAGACGGAGACCGCCTTTGTAGGGACCGATTGCACTGTTGAACTGAACACGGTAACCGGTGTTGACCTGTACCTGACCCTTGTCGTCAATCCAGGGTACTCGGAACTTGATCTGTCTTTCGGGGTTTGTAAGTCTTTCGAGCAAAGCGTCGCGTCTGAACTTTTCCTCGTTTGCTTCAACCACAGGTCTCAGAGAGTAAAGAACCTCTTTAACTGCTTGGTGAAATTCAGGCTCGTTGGGATTTTCTTTAACTACTCGCTCTACTACTTCATCAATGTAGCTCATTCTTTGTTTCCTCCTAATAATAACAAGGGCCGACGGCCTCCTGTTATAATGAGGTGAATAACTCTCAGAGACACCGTTGCCTTTGTTAACAATATTCTGTTTATATAAAAAGATAGAGCATCTTCGAGAATAACTCCTAAAGACGCCCTTGCCTTTTATGCTGTGCATTATACACCCCGTGTTAAAATTTGTCAACCCTTTTTTTCGAATTTTTTAAGACGGACTTTTGAAATTTATTTTTTGGGATTGACAACTATGAATTATTGCAGTATAATGACTCGTGATGAGCAAAGGCGTTCATTTTAGTACGGACTCGGTTCTGTGCTGAAATGAGCGCCTTTCTTTTTTTACTATACGCGAGGAATTTTATTATTACATCAATAAGGAAAGGACGCATATCTCTATGAACAGTATTGAAGGTCAAGTAAGAATTCCCTCCGGATGCGCCATTGCTGCGGTAATATCTAAAGACGGAAACCTGATGACCGGTGAAAAGATAGTAGAGTCTATGAAGCCGATGCACGACCGCTCCAACGGTCTCGGCGGTGGCTTTGCGGCATACGGAATCTATCCTGAGTACAAGGAATTCTATGCTTTACATATGTTTTTTAATGACAGAACCTCCAGAAAGAACTGCGAGGTATTCTTAAAGGAACGCTTTGAAATTGTCAGAAGCGAGATTATTCCCACAAGAAAAATCCCTGCTATTACCGATGAACCGGTAATTTGGCGTTACTTTGTAGCTCCTTTGAAATCCCAGCTTAATAATCTACAGCTTGACGAAAAGGAATATGTTGCCCGCACAGTTATGAAAATTAACTGTGAAATGCCCGGCTCATATGTTTTTTCAAGCGGTAAGAATATGGGCGCATTTAAGGCAGTAGGTTTTCCCGAAGATGTAGGTGTATTCTATAAGTTAGACGAATACGAGGGCTATTCCTGGACAGCACACGGCAGATATCCGACCAATACTCCCGGTTGGTGGGGCGGTGCCCATCCTTTTACCTTGCTTGATTACTCTATTGTTCATAACGGAGAAATTTCCTCTTATGATGCAAACCGCCGTTTCATTGAAATGTTCGGATATAAATGTACTCTTCAAACCGACACAGAGGTTATTACATATATAATGGACTATCTTCTCCGTGTGCAAAAGCTTAGTTTGAGCGAAGCCGCAAGCGTTATTGCCGCACCGTTCTGGAGCACGATTGAGAATAAGACCGACCTCTACGATAAAGAGAAGCACGAGTTTTTGCGTACTGTATTCCCAAGTCTGCTCATCACAGGACCTTTTTCCATTGTATTTGGCTTCAACGGCGGACTTATGGCTCTTAATGACCGTTTGAAGCTCCGTTCTATGGTAGTAGGCGAGAAGGACGATAAGGTGTTTATCGCCAGCGAGGAAGCCGCAATCCGCGTTATGGAGCCTGACGCTGAAAATATGTATGCTCCGGCAGGCGGCGAGCCTGTAATCGTTAAAGTAAAGGAAGGTGCGTATTAATGGCTATGCTGTTTTATCCCGAATTTGAAGTAGTCAGAAATGAAAACAGATGTATTGCATGCCGTGTGTGTGAGAGGCAGTGCGCAAATGAAGTACATTCCTTCGACAGCGAATCGGGACTTATGCTTTCCGATGAAACCAAGTGTGTAAATTGCCAGCGCTGTGTTTCGCTCTGTCCCACAAGAGCGCTTAAAATTGTGAAGAGCGATTGCACTTACCGTGAAAACGCAAACTGGCAGCAGGACACAATCAAAGAAATATATAAGCAAGCTAATTCCGGCGGTGTGCTTTTGTCATCAATGGGTAACCCGAAGCCTTTTCCGGTGTATTGGGACAAGATTTTAATTAACGCTTCTCAGGTTACCAACCCTTCCATCGATCCTCTGCGTGAGCCTATGGAAACAAAGGTATTCCTCGGCAAAAAGCCCGGAAAAATTCAGCGTGACGAGGACGGAAAAATCAAGTTTAATCTGCCCCCCCAGCTCGAACTTTCAATGCCCGTTATGTTTTCGGCAATGAGCTATGGTTCTATCAGCTACAACGCTCACAAGTCCCTTGCAACAGCGGCTCGGGAACTGGGCATTTACTACAATACGGGTGAGGGCGGTCTTCACGAGGACTTCTATGTTTACGGAGAAAACACTATTGTTCAGGTGGCATCCGGCCGTTTCGGCGTATATAAGGATTACCTTGAAGCAGGCGCCGCCGTAGAAATCAAAATGGGACAGGGCGCAAAGCCCGGTATCGGCGGTCATCTTCCGGGAACTAAAATTGTCGGCGATGTGTCCCGTACCCGAATGATTCCCGAAGGCAGTGACGCTATTTCACCTGCACCTCATCACGACATTTATTCCATTGAGGATTTAAGACAGCTTGTTTACTCGTTAAAGGAAGCAACAGAATATAAAAAACCCATAATCGTAAAGGTTGCGGCAGTTCACAATATTGCCGCCATTGCCAGCGGTATTGCCCGAAGCGGTGCAGATATTATTGCCATTGACGGCTTCCGCGGCGGTACCGGTGCCGCTCCCACAAGAATTCGCGACAATGTAGGTATTCCCGTAGAGCTGGCGCTGGCAGCTGTTGACAAGAGACTTCGCGACGAGGGTATCCGCAACAATGTATCCTTGGTTGTCGGCGGCAGCATACGCTCTGCTTCCGATGTTGTAAAGGCAGTTGCTTTGGGCGCAGACGCCTGCTATATTGCAACAGCAGCATTGCTTGCACTGGGATGTCATCTTTGCCGTACCTGTCAGACAGGTAAGTGCAATTGGGGTATTGCCACACAGCGGCCTGAGCTTGTGAAACGACTCAATCCCGAAATCGGCAGCGAGCATCTTGTCAACCTGATGAATGCTTGGAGACACGAGATTAAGGAGCTTATGGGCGGTATGGGAATTAACTCTATTGAATCTCTGCGCGGAAACCGTCTGATGCTCCGCGGTATAGGACTTACTGACAAAGAACTTGAAATACTCGGTATTTCTCATGCGGGGGAATAAAAAATGAAAAGAGTTTTTGTAAACGAAGAATGGTGCCTTGGATGCCATCTTTGCGAATATAACTGTGCTTTTGCCAATTCCGGAATGAAGGATATGGCAAAAGCATTAAAAGGAAAACAAATATATCCCAATATAAGGGTTGAGGGCGATGACAAAATCAATTTCGCCGTTTCTTGCCGTCACTGTGAAAATCCGCTGTGTGTTAAGGCTTGTATTGCCGGTGCATTACACATAAAGGACAGCCGTGTTTGCATTGATAAATCCAGATGTGTGGGATGCTTCAGCTGTATTATGGTTTGTCCTTACGGCTCGCTTTCCGTGGGCGAAAACGGTACGGCAAGCAAATGTGAGCTGTGTCTCGAAAATGCTTGCGGAGAACCTGCCTGTGTTAAGGGTTGTCCCAACAGAGCTATTGTTTACGAAGAGAGGTGAGGTGTATGAAACAGTATGTAATTATCGGCAACGGAATTGCCGCCGCCGGTTGTATCGAGGGTATCCGCAAGGTTGATAAGGATACTCCCATTACCGTTATTTCCGGTGAAAAATATCCTGTTTACTGCCGACCTCTTATCTCATACTATCTGCAGGGAAAAACAGACCTTGAAAAAATCAACTACCGAAAGGATACCTTTTACAGCGACAATGGCTGTGAGGTTATCTACGGTGAAACAGCGGACAGGATAAATTCCGAAGAGCACACAGTTGCTCTGTCAAACGGAGATGTTATATCCTATGATAAGCTTCTTGTTGCAGCCGGTTCTTCTCCTTTTGTTCCCCGGTTTGAGGGCATAGAAACCGTGCCTCAAAAATTCTCATTTATGACCCTTGACGATACTCTGGGTTTGGAGAAAGCAATTTGCGAAACCTCAAAGGTGCTGATTGTAGGCGCCGGTCTTATAGGATTAAAATGTGCCGAGGGCTTAATGGACAGAGTGGGCAAAATAACCGTCTGCGATTTGGCAGACAATGTTCTTTCAAGTATTCTTGATAACGATACCGCTCCTATGGTTCAGGCGCATCTTGAGAAAAACGGTGTTGAATTCCTTATGGGGGACAGCGTAAAATCCTTTGATGTGAATACCGCAACAATGCAGAGCGGTAAGCAGGTTTCATTTGATATTCTGGTTACGGCAGTCGGCGTCAGACCCAATACTTCACTTGTAGCCGATGCCGGCGGTGAAGTAAACCGTGGTATTGTGGTAAATACCAAGATGGAGACGAGCGTTTCCGATGTATATGCTGCCGGAGACTGCTCAGAGGGTTACGACCTGTCTATCGGTAAAAACCGTGTGCTTGCTTTGCTCCCCAATGCATATATGGGCGGATTTACTGCCGGTGTCAATATGGCAGGCGGCAGCGAAGAATTCGACGACGCTATTCCTATGAACTCAATCGGCTTTATGGGACTTCATATTATGACAGCCGGCAACTACTCAGCCGAAAAAGACGGCGGCAAGGTTTACAGTAAAAAGTATTCGGATGCAGCCAAGAAATTCTTTGTTGAGAATGATGAGCTCAAAGGTTATATCTTGGTCGGCAATGTTCTGGGAGGAGGAATATATACATCCCTTATCCGTGAAAAAACGCCTCTCAGCACACTTGATTTCGATGCTGTAACAGAAAATGCATCACTTTTTGCATTTTCTTCAGAAATCCGTAGAAAAAAACTCGGAGGTGTGGTATAATATTATGTTGTTAGATGTAACAGGTCTTGAATTCAAAGAACTTAACGAAAAGCTCCGCGGCAGTGAAAGCTCGGTTACTCTGAAGGGTTGCTGCGGTCAGCGGTTTATCGCCTCCGGTATGAAAGACAAAACCATTACCATTGACGGTATTCCCGGCAATGCTCTCGGTGCTTATCTCAACGGTGCTTCCATCACAGTAAACGGTAATGCTCAGGACGCCGTGGGAGACACTATGAACGACGGAGAAATTATTGTTCACGGTAATATCGGAGACGCCGCAGGATATGCTATGCGCGGCGGTAAGATTTTTATAAAGGGAAATGCCGGATACCGCGCCGGAATTCATATGAAGGAATACAAGGAAAAGGTTCCGCTTATGATTATCGGCGGTTCGGCAGGAAGCTTTCTCGGAGAATATCAGGCAGGAGGCATCATTGTAGTCTTAGGACTGAATACCGACGGAAAGCCCTTCAGCAACTTCCCTTGCACAGGAATGCACGGCGGAAAAGTATTTTTCAGGGGAGAGGTGCAGCAAAGTGACTTCCCGAAAAATGTCTGCATAAATCCTGCGTCTGCACAGGATATGGAGTGCATCAAAGAAGCAATAGGCGAGTATGCAGGCTTGTTCGGTTACGATAAAAAAGAAATTTTGAACTCGCCGTTTACTGTCGCAACTCCCGACAGCAACAATCCTTACAAACAGATGTATGTGGCGAACTAAAAGAAAGAGGTACCGTTTATGAAGTATTCAAAGGAAGAGGTCATGCAGTATGTGTATGAGGAAGATGTAAAATTTATCCGTCTTGCTTTCTGCGATGTGTTCGGCAAACAAAAGAATATTGCGATTATGCCGTCTGAGCTTTCCCGTGCTTTTGAATACGGAATAGCATTTGATGCATCTGCCATTACCGGCTTCGGGGATGAAACTCATTCTGATTTGCTTTTGCACCCCGAACCCGAAACATTAATGCTGCTTCCTTGGCGACCTGAACACGGCAAGGTTGTGCGTATGTTTACATACATTACCTATCCTGACGGAACTCCTTTTGAATGTGATACAAGGAATATTCTCAGACAGGCGATTGAATGTGCCGCGAGAGAGGGCTATATGTTCGATTTCGGTGCAGAGCAGGAGTTTTATCTTTTCTTGCTTGATGAAAACGGCAAACCCACAAAAAAGACTTATGACGAAGCAGGCTATATGGATGTTGCGCCCAATGACAGAGGTGAGAACATTCGCCGTGAAATCTGCTTGACTCTTGAGCAGATGGGAATTAAGCCGGAATCCTCTCAACACAAGGAAGGACCCGGACAGAACGAAATCGATTATCACTATTCCGATCCTCTTTCCGCTGCCGACAACACAATGACCTTCCAAACCGTGGTTCAGGCAGTGGCTGACCGCAACGGACTTTATGTGGATTTTTCACCGAAGCCTCTTCAAGGTCAACCCGGCAACGGCTTCCATGTAAATGTTTCGGTATTTCCTGATAATAATATAGAGAATCTGCACCATATGATTGCAGGTGTTTTGAGCCGTGCTTGCGAAATGACGGCTTTCCTCAATCCGACGGAAAAGTCTTATGCCCGTTTTGGCGAAAACAAGGCTCCTGCTTATGTTTCTTGGTCCAGAGAAAACCGCTCTCAGCTTGTCCGTATTCCGGCTTCTCCGGCATCAGGCAAGCGAGCTGAACTGCGTTCTCCGGACCCTACAGCTAATCCTTACATTACCTTTGCTCTTGTTATTTATGCGGCTCTCGAAGGATTAAAGAACAAAACAGAGCTTATGCCGGCGGCTGATGTCAACCTGTACAACGCTGACGAAGAAACCATAAAGCAATTCGCAAAACTTCCTCGAACCTTAAAAGATGCTTGTGCGCTTGCAGCAAGCAGTGACTTTATCAAGGCGCATATTCCGAATAAGGTGCTTCAGATTTACTGCAATCAATAAGTAATATACGCAGAAAGTGATATATGCAGATGGTCTGTCCTGCGGGTTAGGGCTGACGCCCTTTGAGAGATTTTCTGCATTTGCACAGATTAAGCGAAGCAAAAGAGCTTTTAATTAAGTGCAGTTGCTTCGCCGAGAAAGAGATATACTAATTTGTAGGGGGTGGCAGCATATGAGTTTAGAAACAAGGACTTACAGCGTTCTTGTGGTTTCCTCGTCGGAAGCCTTAAACGACGCAACGCGCGAACTGTTGCCACGCTCCAAATATCAGCCGGTATACTTTACATCAAATGTCAGTGAAGCAAAACGGTATCTTGCCGAGAGAAATTTTGATTTTGTGATTATCAATTCACCTTTGCCGGATGACAACGGCACGCGATTCGCAATTGACTGCTGCAGGTCAATGACAACTGCCGTCCTATTGCTTGCCAGAAGCGATGTTCACGACGAAATACATAATAAAGTTGTTTCTCACGGCGTATTCACTCTGTCTAAACCCACCTCTAAAATAATAATGACTCAGGCTCTCAGCTGGCTTGCAAGCGCAAGAGAGAGACTGCGTAGGTTAGAAAAGAAAACTCTGTCTGTTGAAGAGCGTATGGAAGAAATCCGTATTGTAAACCGCGCGAAAATTCTTCTGGTCAGCGAGCTTCGTATGACCGAGCCCGAGGCTCACCGTTACATAGAAAAACAGGCGATGAACGCCTGTGTGTCGAAGAGGGAAATAGCAGAAGGAATTATCAAAACCTATTCATAAGAAGGAAAGCTTATGTTTAATGCAGAATTAGTAAAAAATAAATGTGTCGCATGGATAAAAGATTTTTTTGAGCACAACGGCAGGGACTGCAACGCCGTTGTCGGCATATCCGGCGGTAAGGATAGCTCAGTTGTATCTGCTTTGTGCGTGGAGGCATTGGGCAAAGACCGAGTAATCGGAGTGCTTATGCCTTGCGGTGAGCAACACGATATTGACTGCGCAAAACAGCTTGTAGAGTTTCTGGACATCAGAAACTTTACTGTGAATATCAAGTCGACAGTGGATGCCCTTATGTCCTCAATGCCGGATAATATGGATATATCCGTACAGACAAAAACCAACTTGCCGGCAAGAATACGCATGGCAGCCCTTTACGCCGTAAGCCAAAGCAATAACGGCAGAGTTGCCAATACCTGCAACCTGTCAGAGGACTATGTAGGTTACGCTACCCGATACGGTGACGGCGCCGGAGATTTCAGTCCGCTTTCAAGACTTACGGTTCAGGAGGTAAAGGCAATAGGCAAAGTGTTGGGACTTCCTGAAAATCTTATAGAGAAAACTCCCATTGACGGACTTTGCGGAAAAACCGACGAAGATAATCTTGGATTTTCCTATGCAGTTTTGGATAAGTACATTCGCAGCGGAATTTGCGAAGATGAAGAGATAAAGGCCAAGATTGACGCAATGTACCAAAGCAATAAGTTCAAGCTTGAGCCTATCCCGTTCTTTGACCCGAAAATATGAATAAAGCAAACCGAGTGCGATTGACCGCACTCGGCTTTTTTCATTTCTATGCAGAGAACTCTGCTGTTACTGAGAAAGAATGACCGTCACGGGTGAAAGCACTGATACTGCCTCCGTGCGCAGTAACGATAGCTTTTGCAACCGAAAGTCCGATACCGTGTCCACCGGTTTCGGAGTTTCGGGAATTATCGGTACGGTAAAAACGGTCAAATACAAATTTCAGCTGTTCACAGTTCACTTCTGTTTCTGTTGTGTTAAAAGCTGTCAGATAGATTGTTCTGCCTTTTTTAGTAAGTGTAAGCGTGACAGTACTGCCTGACGGCGAATACTTAAGCGCGTTATCAAGGAGAATATACACAAGCTGACTTATGGCTTTATCATTACCCTTAAACGACAGCATCGGCTGAATATTAAACGCAAGCTTTTTTTCGTTGCTTTCCGCAAGACTTACGAAAGGACGGGCAGCTTCCGCAACTACTTCGGACAGAGGAAATTCGATTTTTTGCAGCGAGGCTTCAGCTTCTTCCATCCTGGTCAGCATCACAAGGTCATCGGTAAGGGAACGAAGCCGCTTGGTTTGCTGCTTGATGTCCTGAATACTCTCGTTGCTTTCTCCAAGCTCCATTTCAAGAATATCCACATTGGCATTAATTATTGTAAGGGGTGTTTTTATTTCGTGTCCTGCATCGGTAATAAATTGCTTTTGCTTCTCGTAGCTTTCTATGATGGGCTTCAGTATCTTGCCCGACAGAATAAAGATAATGATGAAAACCGCCGCAAATCCTGCAAGAGCCATGACGATGCTTGTATACAAAAAGCTGTGGAAGGCATCAAGCTTGCGGCCGCAATCAAGAAACAAAATACGCGTGCCGTCAGGCTCGCTGTATACAAGGAATCGGTAATCCCCGATAAAGCCCTTGCTTTTTTCCTTTGAAGTTACCTTTTGTGCATATTCCATTGCTGTCTCTTTATCAACAGACGCAATATGGCTTGTGTTGGCGTCAATAATTTCTCCTGAGCTGTTTACAGTAACCGAAAAATACCTCGATTCGTACGGCGTTTCCAGAGAAAGCTCAGGCGGTATACGGCCATTCGGCTTACCGCCCTTTCCCTTATTCATATCGGGGAAAACACCCTTGTTTTGTGAAAGCAGTGAAAGTATTTCATCGGATTCCGCTACTACGGAATTGTAATTGATAACATTCATTCCGGTTACAATGATGCCCAGCAAACAAAAGAGAGCCGACATTGCAAGAACAATGAATTTGATTTTCAGTTTCCTTATCATTAATCTTCCTCCAAAGAATATCCTGCATTTCTCGAAGATTTTATAGAAATATTTGCGTGAAGTGCGGAGAGCTTTTTTCTGAGATATGAAATATAAACCCACACAACATTTATCTCTGCATCTGCGTCAAATCCCCAGATTTTTTCCATAAACCGTTCGGCGGGGATAATATGGTGGGGATTGGATATGAGAATTTCCATCATCTGAAACTCCTTGTTGGCAAGCCTGAAACTGCCTGTTGGTGAAGATAATTCAAATGTTGAACGGTCCAGAGCGATATTTCCAAAGGATATTTTTGAATCAACCTGTGTTTCGGTGCGTGTGATGGCGTGGATTACAGCAAGGAGCTCTTTTGTGTCAAAGGGCTTTGTCAGATAGTAGTTTGCACCGCTGTCGAGTCCAAGCACTTTGTCGTCGGTTTCAGCTTTTGCCGTCAGCATAAGTACGGGAATTTGATTTCCGCTTTCTCGGATTTTTCGAAGAGCCGTAATGCCGTCCATTTTCGGCATCATTACATCGAGTATCACAACATCGTAGTTTCCGCCGTCAAGATACAGCAGGGCATCCTCGCCGTTATAAACCGCGTCGGCAGAGAAGTTGTTTTTTTCAAAGATTTTGACTAAAGCGCGGGCAAGAGAACGCTCGTCCTCGGCAAGTAAAATTCTCATAACGCAATTCCTCGTTTCTGTATGATGTATTATATCATATTTTTTCCTAAAAGTATACGGCTTTGATTCTATGGGGTTAATTGTACAGACCAAACCTTAAGCGGAATAAAAATTCATAAACATATATTAATTTACAGCTAAAAAATTTTAATCTTTTTTAGCTCAGTTAAGGTTTCAAGAATATAATCGTGACTGTAATCGGAAAAGGAGGTGTTTTGCTTGGCATACAAAACCGTATTCAAAAGGTTCGAGATTAAGTATCTGCTCAGCTTGGAGCAAAAGGAAAAGATACTTGAAGCAATGAAGCCTTATATGGAGCTTGATGATTACGGCAGAACTACCGTAAGGAATCTGTATTTTGATACAGATACCTATCTGCTTATTCGCCGTTCCATAGAAAAGCCGGCGTACAAAGAAAAACTGCGGATTCGCAGTTATGAGGCAGCAACGCCCGACAGTACGGTATTCGTAGAACTTAAAAGGAAATATAAATCGGTGGTATATAAACGGAGAATATCATTGCCTTACAGAGAGGCGATGGAGTGGGTTTCAAGAGAACATCACTGTTACAAGGACACGCAGATTTCCAAAGAAGTTGACTATTTTGTGGATTACTACGAAACTTTGCATCCCACAGTGTTTTTATCCTACGAACGGGAAGCCTTTTATTCAAAGGATAACTCAGACTTTCGGGTTACATTTGACGATACTGTTTTAGTCAGAGAAGAAGATTTGTCGTTGGCATCAGAGGCTTACGGAACGCCGCTTTTACCCGAAGGAGCGGTGCTTATGGAGATAAAATGCTCCGGCGGTATTCCGCTTTGGATGACAGAGGTTCTGTCACGGGAAAAAATATACAAAACTTCATTTTCCAAATACGGCACAGCCTATCGGAATTTGATTTTTCCGAAATTGCAGTCACATACGATAACAGATTAAACAGGAGGAAAATTCTAATGCTTGATAATATATTCAGAGGTTTGTTTGATACCGAGTCCGCCTCGGTAATAAGCGTAAGTAATTTCTTGCTTTGTCTCGGACTTTCGCTTGTGCTTGGTCTTGTAATGGCTTTTGCCTATATGTACCGCACACGGTATACAAAAAGCTTTGTTGTAACGCTTGCGTTGCTGCCGGCGGTTGTCTGCGTTGTAATAATGCTTGTAAACGGAAATGTAGGCACAGGCGTTGCTGTTGCAGGCGCCTTTAGCTTGGTGAGATTCCGTTCCGTTCCGGGAAGTGCAAAGGAGATTTGCACACTGTTCCTTGCAATGGGAGCAGGACTTATCTGCGGTATGGGTTATCTTGGCTTTGCAGCGCTTTATACCGTAGTTATGTGCGTTGTGTTTTTACTATACAACCGAATCGATTTCGGCTCAAAGAAAAATGCAGAAACCTATAAGACATTTACTGTTGTAATTCCCGAAGATCTTGATTACAGCGAAGTGTTTGACGATATTTTTAAGGAATACACAAGCAAGTATGACCTCGTTCGTGTAAAAACCACCAATATGGGAAGTATGTTCAAGCTGACATATAATGTTGCTTTGCGAGATGTAAACAAGGAAAAAGAAATGATTGATAAAATCCGCTGCCGTAACGGGAATCTGGAGATTACCGTATCAAAACAGGAAACGGCAGTAGCAGAGCTTTAATCGGAGGTTGAATGATGAAGAAAATATTATCTGTTATATTGAGCTTGTGCCTTGTGCTTGCTTTGTTTACAGCCTGCTCGGTAGAAAAAACCGGCAATGAAACGCCAAGCGGTGATGAGGACACTTCATCAGCCGCTGAATCTGAAGAGGACGGTGTTGACAGCACCGACGGCGATATGTTTACCAAAAGGGACAGTGAAACAGACTTCGATGAAGCAAGCGCCGTTAAGATTGAGCTGAACGGCACCTCGGCTTCATCAAGCGACAGCTCTGTTAAAATTTCAGGCACAACGGTAACTATTACAAAAGAAGCTACACATATCATCTCCGGAACACTGAGTGACGGTATGATAATTGTCGATGCGCCCGATACAGCAAAATTACAGCTCGTACTAAACGGAGCGGACATAACAAGCAGTAACTCTGCGCCCCTATACATCAAAGAAGCAGATAAGGTATTTGTTACACTTGTGGGGGAAAACACCCTGACAAGCGGTGACATCTTCACCGCAATAGACGAAAACAATATTGACGCTGCCGTCTTTTCTAAGCAAGACTTAACCTTTAACGGAGACGGTTATTTGACGGTTTCTTCTCCTGCCGGACACGGTATCACAGGTAAAGATGACCTTGTTTTCACAGGCGGAACCTACTCTGTTACATCGGCGTCTCACGGTATTCAGGCTAACGACAGCGTTAGAATCAAAAATGCAACTATTGTTGCCGACTCGGGCAAAGACGGTATCCACGCCGAAAACACCGAAGATACCGACAAGGGCTTTGTGTATATCAGCAGCGGTACTGTAAAAATCGAGTGTGAAGGAGACGGCATCAGCTCAAGCTCATATATGCAGATAAAAGACGGTACAGTAGATATTCTTGCAGGCGGAGGTTATGAAAACGGCACCAAAGAATCCTCTGACGGCTTCGGTAAATTCGGCGGAGGACCGGGCGGATTCGGCGGCAGGCCAATAAGTCCCCAGGGAATGTCCGTTACAACCGATACCGCTGCCGACGATGAGAGCAGTTCAAGTATGAAGGGAATGAAATCCAACGGCAGTATGATGATTTCCGGCGGCAGCTTTACAATTGATTCTGCAGATGATGCTCTTCACTCCAATACCACAGTTGATATAAACGGCGGTTCTTTTGATATTTCAAGCGGTGATGATGCAGTTCACGCCGAAGAGTCGCTGACTGTCACCGACGGCAAAATCAATATTGCCCACTGTTACGAGGGACTTGAGGCTCAGCATTTAATAGTAAGCGGCGGAAATATCAGGCTTGTGGCAACCGATGACGGACTGAATGCCGCAGGCGGTACCGACAACAGCGGTATGGGCGG
>JBJEOT010000002.1:0-6230 GCA_051880855.1 Ruminococcus sp. | reverse complement strand
CAACCGATGACGGACTGAATGCCGCAGGCGGTACCGACAACAGCGGTATGGGCGGTCCCGGAGGAATGTCCTCTAACTCAGACGGCAGTATTGTTATTTCCGGCGGTACGCTTTATATTAACGCTTCGGGCGACGGTATAGACTCTAACGGCACTCTCGAAATAAGCGGAGGTCATACAACGGTTGTCGGACCGACAGCGGGCGATACCGCTACACTTGATTATGATGTAAGCGGTGTTATTACCGGAGGAACATTTATAGGCACAGGTGCATATAATATGGCTCAGTCCTTCAGCTCTTCAGAGCAGGGTGTAATTGCACTTTCGGTAGGAAATCAATCTGCGAACACACAAATCATTGTGAAGGACAAGAGCGGAAACGAAATCGTTACCCATTCACCTGAGCTGTCTTTCCAGATTGTGATTATCAGTACACCTGAGATGATATCCGGCGAAACCTACACTGTAACTGTGGGAACGCAGACAACTGAATTTACAGCAAGCTGACAGACAGCATAGGCCATAGATATAAAACTCCTTGCAGCACAAAAGAAAAATTCCCGAGGAAAGCATTGACTGCTCTCTTCGGGAATATTTTTGTAGTTTGTTGACTCAGTGGGTTTTGCTGTCCTGTATTCTCAAGTGCCGTGATAGTTTTCTGCTGTAATTACCGAGCAGTTTGAGATACTGAACAAGACATTTTGCATCGTTTATTCGATTTTCGGCAGTTTTGAAGCGTATACTTTCAGCTCTTCATCAGTGGGTATATAGTCGTCCATTTTGCCGTCGTGGAATTTCTCGTAAGCTACCATATCAAAGTAGCCTGTACCGGTAAGACCGAATACAATGGTCTTTTCCTCGCCGGTTTCTTTGCACTTCATAGCCTCGTCAATAGCAACTCTTATAGCGTGAGAGCTTTCGGGAGCGGGTAAAATACCTTCAACACGGGCAAAGTATTCAGCAGCCTCAAATACATCTGTCTGCTTTACAGAGGTTGCTTCCATAAGACCGTCATCATAAAGCTGTGAAAGTGTTGAGCTCATACCGTGGTAACGGAGACCGCCTGCGTGATTAGCAGAAGGAATGAAGTCACAGCCGAGAGTATACATCTTAGCAAGAGGACAAACCATTCCGGTGTCGCAGAAATCGTAAGCATAAACTCCTCGTGTAAAGCTGGGACAGGAAGCAGGCTCAACAGCGATAATGCGGTAGTCTGCTTCGCCGCGGAGCTTTTCGCCCATAAAGGGTGCAATCAGGCCGCCGAGGTTCGAGCCGCCGCCGGCACAGCCAATGATAATATCAGGCTTAATGCCGTATTTGTCCAGTGCGGCTTTTGTTTCAAGACCGATTACGGACTGATGCAGAAGCACCTGATTCAGCACGCTTCCGAGCACATAGCGATAGCCGTCGCTTGAAACTGCTGTTTCAACAGCTTCGCTGATAGCACAGCCGAGACTGCCGGTTGTACCGGGATGTTCCTCAAGAATTTTTCTGCCAACCTGTGTTTCCATAGAGGGAGAAGGTGTTACAGATGCGCCATAGGTTCTCATAACCTCACGGCGGAAAGGCTTTTGCTCATAAGAGCACTTAACCATATATACCTTGCAGTCAAGTCCAAAATACGAGCAGGCCATAGAGAGCGCTGTGCCCCACTGACCGGCTCCTGTTTCGGTAGTAACACCCTTGAGTCCCTGCTTCTTAGCATAATATGCCTGTGCAATAGCAGAGTTCAGCTTGTGTGAACCGCTTGTGTTATTGCCCTCAAACTTATAGTAAATTTTTGCGGGAGTGCCGAGCTTTTCCTCAAGGCAGTAAGCACGGACAAGGGGAGAGGGACGATACATTTTATAGAAGCTTTTGATATCTTCGGGAATATCAAAATAAGGTGTGGAGTCGTCAAGCTCCTGTGCTACCAAGTCAGCACAGAAAACGCCTGACAGCTCTTCTGCTGTCATAGGCTTGTGAGTAGCAGGGTTAAGAAGCGGTGCCGGTTTATTCTTCATATCGGCACGCAGGTTATACCAAGCCTTAGGCATCTCGCTTTCATCAAGATAGATTTTGTAGGGAATTTTCTTTTCGGACATTGTTATGTCTCCTTTCTAAAAATTGCTTTGAGACAAAATAAAAACACCCTGTCCCAAGCTGATTTTTGCTGGGACAGGATGTGAAAAATCATTCCTGCGGTGCCACCCGGCTTGACGCATCATTACAATACGCCCACTTTTCACGTACCGACATACGCAGACCTTTGATTACGGAGAGCCATACTCCGTCTTGCATACTAAAAGTTCCCGAAAACTTTTTTCTGTTCGCCCTCAGAAGTCCATTCGGTTTCATGTTTTTCACTGCAATCACACTGTCTGCAGCTCTCTGTAGAAAAAGTGGTGAAACTTACTTACTCTTCCTCAACGGTTTAGCATATTATATCACCGCATTTTCTTAATGTCAAGAGAAAATAAAAATTTTTTATCGGCATTTTCTGCGGGCGTTAAAACGGCATATAGACTACGAACCGACAGAGATATGCCTTCTTTATATTTGTCGCTAGTTTTACTGTTATGCCCAATCGAAATGCTCTTTGCCGGCGCCGATTTCAAAGTGATATTTTACAATGCCGAGGTCAACTTTTGAATAAAATCCCACTCCGGCTTTTGCGGTTACCTTGTCTTTGTTCAAAGAAAGCAAGAATTTTTGCTGATTCGTGGCGGTGGGCGCAAGCAGTGCAAGCTCGGCGCCGTCTTTGAACCATTCGGGCATTTTCTCTTCCGCTTGAGTAACCTCCTGAAGTGTTTTGCTTTTGTGAGGAACTCCCTGTTTTTTTCCGTATCCCAACGAAATAACAACGCAAAGCTTTTCTCCCTTGTCTATTACGAAGGCGGTCTTTATTTTTTTGTAAGTCATAGCAACCCAGCAAGTGTTAAGCCCAAGCTGCTGAGCCTTCAGAACAAGGCGCTCACCGTAGTATCCGCATTTTTCGTCAAGTTCGGAGTTCTTTTTGCCAATCAGAGCGATGTAGTTAGTAACTCCGCTGAATTTTCCGTAATGTGCCATAAAGCCGTCAAAGGCTTTTTCTTCGTCGGTAACAAGCTGAATATGCAGTCCGCTTTCCTGATTGCAGGAGTCAATTTCAGTCTGTAACTGCGAAATCAGTTCTGCTTTTATTGGCTTGTTTTGGTATTGGCGTACACTGTGACGGGCTTTAATTGCTTCTTTCAAATCCATTTTTGTTCCTCCGATTAAATGAAATTTATAATAATCATAGCTATGCTCAAAACCGAAAGGCCTATTCCGAGCATTCTGTTCATCAGCTTTGCCGGCGCTTTATTGGCAAATTTAGCTGTAATCATCGCACAAATAAGGGTGGAGAGTATGCACAGAATCAGAATGGAATAATCGGTGATGCCTCCTCCGATAACAAAGTGCGAAGCTGCGCCTGTCAGTGCGGTAAATGTCATAATAAATACACTGGTTCCAACCGCTGTTTTCAGTTCATATCCCAGCACGCTGACCAATATAAGCAACATTAGCATTCCGCCGCCTGCGCCGACGAAACCGCAGATAAGTCCAACTGCCATACCGCAAATGACGGACTGAACGGCAGCTTTTCGTTTGCTTCTGGTATGATTGCTTGCTTTTGCCGACATAACCGGCCGGAAGATGAATTTCATTCCGGCGATTAGCGTCATAAACATTGAAAAGCCACCCATAGTTGTCTGAGGAAGAAAAGAAGAAGCATAGCTGCCGACAAGGGTAAATATCAGAACGGAGATTAGCATAATCAGTCCGTTTTTGACATCCAGATTTTTGTTTTTCTTATATGTGCAGGCAGATGCCGCCGAAGCAAGCACATCAGACGCCAATGCGATTCCGACTGCTTCATAAGGATTTACATCAAGAAATGTAATCAGCATAGGGGAGATAACCGCTGCAGCGGACAATCCTGCCAGACCGGTGCCGAACCCTGCTCCTGCACCGGCGATAAGACATACTATTATTTTTTCTATCATTTTCAAACCATCTCTGCTTTGCTTCTGTCCGGCAAAGCTTCCATTATTTGTTTTGCGTGAGTCAACATATTAAGAAGATTGTTCATAGCTTCCATATCCGCATCAAAGTAGTAATAATTCTTTGTGCCCTCCCGCCGCATATTCAATATACCGGCGTCCTTCAGAATTTGAATATGATGGGATACAGCCGGTCGGGACAGATTTGTTTTTTCTGTAATCGTTCCTACACGGACACCTCCGCAATGTTCCATTCGCATCATTTCAAGCATCATATGCTGACGGTTTTCGTCTCCCAATGCCAAAAGAATTTTTTTGCATTTTTCAAATTCTGTGGACAGCTGTCTGATTTCTTCATTGAGATTTGACATTTATATCCTCCAAAACGGTTCGTTATCTTAAACGATTATACCATATTATTTCGAAAAAAACACATTGGTAAAGAAAATCGATACCAATAAATCTTATGTCACTGCAACAGCGTTGCATTTGCCCCGGAATATAAGCGTTTGAACCCACGGCCTCATTACGGTAACGATTGAGGATATCGTTTCAATTTCTGCTGTAACCCAATATAGTTCAAAACAAGCTGCAAATCGGTTTTTCGGCTGAACTACAGCAACATTGAAATCACTATGTACTATTGACATCAAGGATTTAGAAACATATAATAGAAACAAAAAAAGGAGATTTCGTTTCCGAATGAAAGATCAAATTGTTTGTGAATCCATTGAGAGCCTTCGGCAAGAAGGCTTGCGGTTTTCGGTAGATACATTAGCCAAAAGGCTTAATATTTCAAAGAAAACCATTTATAAATATTTTCCGACTAAAGAAGCTCTCGCCATTGCGCTGTATCAAAGATATTTTGCCGATATAAAAGAACAGGCAGTTAGACTAACGAAAGAAAACTCTGCTTTCGCTCATACAAAACTGCTTTTTCTCTACTTTGACGCAAAGTCAATGACAAGCTGCAGTATTTTCAACAAATATAAGTTGAACGAAACGCTGTGCTCATACACAGCAGAACAGAACGATAATCTGTTGGGTATAATATTCGCGTCCTTGGGTGAAAGTGTTTCGGAGCAGGACAAAATATCGCTTCGGATAATTATAAATGGCTCTTTTGAAAAACTATGTAATGAGAGATTAAATCCTGATGGAGTTATAGATTGGTTGGTGAATACATTATGGTAATAGGTCTGCTTCGTATCTTTGCAACTGTCTGTGTAGCTTTCACTTGCGGAAAGTTGATTTCAAAACTAAAGCTACCTGCAATTCTGGGTTGGTTAATTGCGGGTATTGTATTCGGTCCATATCTAGCCGAGGTAGTAACTTTGGACATTACAAATTCTGTATGGTATAAGATTATTATCAAATTCTTTGAGTGCTTTGCCGGGGTAATGATTGGCCGTGAGATTGTCTTCAAAAAAATTGCCAAATCCGGCAAGCAGATTATCGGGATAACTTTTGTGCAGTCAATTGGAACATTCTTGTTTGTAAGCGCCGCTTTCTCCGTAGTATTTATAATAACGCATATACCTGTCTAT
Organism: Ruminococcus sp.; assembly: GCA_051880855.1. GTDB lineage: Bacteria > Bacillota > Clostridia > Oscillospirales > Acutalibacteraceae > Ruminococcoides. Next base: position 680 of record JBJEOT010000002.1, on the reverse strand, counting down.
TTAGCGTTTGTATTCGGCGGAATCGCGTTGGCAACCGCTCCGGCTCCTGCTTTATCCATTGTTAATGAGTACCGTACAAGCGGACCGGTCACCAAAACTCTGCTGCCTCTTGCAGCGATTGATGATATCATCGGTGTGGTGGTATTCTTTACGGTTATTTCCATTGTCAGCGGGACTCACGGAAGTGTTGGTACCTCACCGCTTACCGTTATCGGAATGGTTCTGCTTCCGTTTGTAATCGGAATTGCTTTCGGTTTTTTAGTTTCGGTTTTGATGAAAGCGTCGAAAAGAAACAGTATTCGGTTTTGTCTTTTGATACTTTTTCTTGTAATGTCTGCAATCAGCGGGTTACTGATTGATCGTTATATATTCCATTCGTTCACATTAAATTATTTGCTGATTGGAATGGCATTCAGCGCAACTATTGCTAATATTGTACCTGAAAAGGAATTAGAGGAAACTTTGAAATTGTACAGTCCTATCCTGAATCTGTCCCTTGTTATTGTGATTGTAAACCTCGGTATGCCGTTGGATTACAGGCTGATTGCCGGTGCAGGAATTTTTACATTCGTTTATATTTTGTCCAGAGCTGTCGGAAAAATCGGTGGAGCGTATATTGGCGGAAAGCTGACAAAAGCCCAGCCGGTTGTTACAAAATATCTCGGCTTTACTTTACTTCC
>JBJEOT010000001.1:0-49831 GCA_051880855.1 Ruminococcus sp. | reverse complement strand
AAAAGAAAAGTCGTCGCGAACAATACATAGTCCGCGACGACGTGGTCGAGGTGACGGGATTCGAACCCACGACTTCTTCGTCCCGAACGAAGCGCGCTACCAAACTGCGCTACACCTCGATAAAAATTATGCCCCGAAAACACTTCGGGGCTTTTATGGCTGCGGAACTAGGATTCGAACCCAGACATACAGAGTCAGAGTCTGCTGTGCTACCCTTACACAATTCCGCAACGAACAGCATAAACTATTATATCCAAAATCTGAAAAAAGTCAAGGTTATTTTGAAATTTTTTCAGGATTTTCTGTATTTTTGCTAATAGCTTATGCAATTAACTGCCTTTTGCCGCTCTGATATCCTTACCGATAAAGTCAAGCTTGTCACATTCGCTCATAATTCTTGAGACAAAACGCTGGTGGTAATCTCTCTCAAGCTCCTTGACTGTCATATTGGTATTGATAATCATAGGCTTGTGTCTGAGTGCGCGGTTGTTGAAGATATTGTAAACGGTTGCCTTGGTAAACTGAGTCATAAACTCTGTGCCCAAATCGTCGATAATCAGCAGATCGCAGTCCAAAAGAGTCTTGAGAAGTCCGTCCTCCTCTGAGGAGTCGTAGCTGAAATGTGCTTTTTCAAGCCTTTGCAGAATCGACGGTGCGCTGACATAAACCGCATAGTAGCCCTTGTTCAGAACCTCGTTTGCAATTGCAAGAGAAAGATGGGTTTTGCCAAGTCCCGTTGCGCCCCGCATAAGAATTGACCTGCCCTCGCCCGTAAAGCTCTGAGCATAATTCTTGCAATAATTGAGAATTTTGCTCATACGGCTATAAGGCGATACGCCGTCTGAGTCGCTGTCGAAGGGGTAGAAATCAAGATTGAATGTACTGAAGGTAGATAGCTTCAGAGGAGAAAGCTTATTAATCTCCTCGCAGGCACAATCCTTAAGAACATCAATAAAGCATCGACAGTACACGCTCTTGCCGTCCTTCTCTACCAAACCGGAATCAGAACACAAGGGACAGGTATACTTAGGCTCCAGATAGTCCTCAGAATATCCGTTAATTAAAAGAAGCTGCCGTCTGTCCGATTGAAGTCTCAGGCTCATATCGGCAAGGCGCTCCAACTCGGTTTTTGTATCGGCACCTCTGAGCACTGCCTTTGCCGCCTCGACAGAGATTGATGAAAGCTTGCGCTCAATATCAATAATCTCCGGGAGCTCACGCTCAATCTCGGCTCTGTGCATATCGGCTTCGCTTAAGGCTCTGCGCTGTCTGTCGCTCATTACGCTTTCTGCCTGCAAGAATATCTCTTTGCTGTAAGTCATTCAGTTCACCTCAATCGTCAAACATACTGCTGTTTGCGTATGCATCAATGTCATAGGAAGCCTTCTGAGAGGATGCCTCCTGTGATTTTTTATTCATCGGCTTTTTAGCCGCAGCTTGCTCTGACGCTACTACCTCGTCAGGATTCCTCAAGCCCTGCTCATACCATCTTTTGAGGATTCCGTTTATGTACGAAAAATTAAGCTCGCCCTTTTTATCAACACAGCGCTCATAAGCAAGGCGCATCATATCTTCGGAAAATTTCCAATCATTCACCCAGGAGGCAGCAAACTCAAGCTGTTTTTTCGTGGGTGTGCCTGTATTCCTCATTCCAAACACGGTTGAGACAATATCAAAAGCCGTTGAGGACTCAGCGTGCCTTTTTATCTGCATCTCTGCAAGCTCGATTGTGGTTATGCCCTCGCTTGCCCACTTCATACCTGTTTTCTCTATAAACCTCATATTGGCTTTTCCGATATTCTGCGCGTACTCCATAAGCATCAGAATAACCTCAATGGGAAGTCCGTCTGTATCGTGAAGCATTGTTAGGGTTGATGTGTCGGCATTAGAGAGAACCTTGCCTAAGATTCTCTGTGCCTCTTCCATTAACAGGACAAGGTTTTTGTCGGTTTTGAGCCTTTTTGCAACATAAGCGGGCTCAGGCTTCATCACTCTTGACGCTGCCCGGGATTTATGCACTGAAGCTTCTGACTGATCAGCTTCAGACGCATTATTCTCCACGAGAATTTTCTTCTGTGCTTTCTCAGAAACTCCGGAGGGAGTATTTGAATTGTTCTGAGGGAAATCCTCGTCAAGAGGTTCAGAGGGATTTTCGGCCGGAGTCACCTTGCTTTCAGGCATAGAAATACTCTCCCCTATATTTACGAGGAGTCCCTTTTGAGCCCAATACTCCACTGCATCCCTGACATCCTCTGTGTGCAGAGAAAGAGCCTCTGAGACCGTTTCGTCGGTCAGCGACTCTGAGCTGTGGCGAAGTATATAGAGCAAAACCTTGAGCTGTGAATCGCTTGCAAGCTTAAGCCCTTTGTCAACGGCGTCGGTGGGGACTGCAAAAACCGAACCCCAACCGCCGAAATCTATTTTATAAGACATAATTCACCAATTGTCGGTTGTTTCTTAACTCTCACTGAAGTTTCTGAAGCAACCGAAGCTTTTTACTTTCCTTTTCTGATGAGATAATCGTTTATACAGGTCTCATCATAGAGGTTAAGGTCATCACAGCCTGCAAGGTACTCGTTATGATGCCTGAGCTCGTGGGCAAGTATACCTCTGAGCTTCTCATAAAAAGCGTCCCTTGGCAGGTTGCCGTAGACCCTTATAATACTGCGATAATAAAAAACTATGTACTTACCTATGCTGGAGCGATGATACTCACCCAGGATAAGCAGGTCATTGTTAACTGATTTGGGATGAACCTTGAGTCCATCAACAATTCTCAGTCCGCCGGAGAGCTCCCTATAAAGCTCATAGGGCATTGCATCGGCAATCTCATCCAGCATCTGACCGCATTCTTCGTAACTATACATCAGTCTAAGAAATCCTTAAGCTTCTTGCTTCTTGAGGGATGTCGAAGCTTTCTGAGAGCCTTTGCCTCAATCTGACGGATACGCTCACGGGTAACATTGAACTCCTTGCCTACCTCTTCAAGGGTACGGCTTCTGCCGTCTTCAAGACCGAAGCGCAGACGAAGCACCTTCTCCTCTCTTGGAGTTAAGGTGTCGAGCACCTCCATAAGCTGTTCACGGAGAAGTGTGTGTGAAGCTGCGTCAGCAGGTGCAGGAGCTTCCTCATCAGGGATAAAGTCACCGAGGTGGCTGTCTTCCTCTTCGCCGATAGGTGTTTCAAGAGAAACCGGCTCCTGTGCCACACGCATAACCTCACGGACTTTTTCAACAGACATATCAAGCTCTAAGGCGATTTCGTCTGCAGTCGGCTCGTGGCCGTTCTGATGAAGAAGCTGTGAGGAAACCTTTTTGACCTTATTGATAGTCTCAACCATATGAACGGGAATACGGATTGTTCTTGCCTGGTCGGCAATTGCCCTTGTGATAGCCTGACGGATCCACCATGTTGCATAGGTAGAGAATTTGAAGCCCTTTGTATAGTCGAACTTCTCAACAGCCTTGATGAGACCTAAGTTACCCTCTTGGATAAGGTCAAGGAACTGCATACCTCTGCCGAGATAACGCTTTGCGATACTTACAACAAGTCTGAGGTTTGCCTCGGAAAGGCGCTGTTTAGCGGCAACATCGCCGTCCTTGATACGGATAGCAAGGTCAATCTCTTCATCTGAAGTAAGAAGAGGAACTCTGCCTATCTCTTTAAGATAAACCTTAACGGGATCGTCGATTGCAACGGTTTCAACATTGTCGCCGTCTTGGTTTTCTGCTGATGTAACCGAAGTAATTTCCAGCTCTAAATCGTCGAACTGAATGTCGTCGCTGTCTTCGACGATTTCTATGCCGATGCCCTCTAAGCTGTCATAGAGCTTTTCAAGCTGTTCGGGATCGAAATCAATTTCGCCGATAGCGTCGAGAATATCCTTATTGGTAAGGTGTCCCTTGGATTTACCAAGCTCGGTAATCTCTTTAATTACTGTTTTTTTCTCTTGAATTGAACCTGCCATATTTTCATTTCCTTTCTAAAACGCAGAGGTATTTGTTACTTTTTCTTCTTTAGATTTTTCATAATCTCCTCAGGAGACATATCCTTGATTTTTGCCGGGGTGAGCTTGCTCTTTTCCTGCAGAATCACATCTATATATTCATTCATAGCCTGCCGGGTGGCAGTCTGAGAATTATAAGAGGAGACTATTGAATAGAACTTAGAAACCTCTTGAGGAGTAAAATCACGGCTGACTGTGGTCTGCGGAGAGACGCCCTCGGAGAGCTTCTGAAGTACATAGGCGTAGAGGTCTGCGTTGAAAGCGGTTACAAAGTCCTCGGGTTTTATCCTTTCGGACGCGCTCTTTGCCATATCGTTGTTATAAACAAGGTAGGCAATCAGCATCTCCTCAGCCTTTGCGCCTCGGTTGTTCTTTGCTTTTTCGGTGTTTATCTTATCGTCTCTGCCTGTAAGGTGAGACGAAATCTCACGAAACTCTTTTTTTCTGACTTCAGCGGTCTTTTTCCTCATAAGCTTTTCTAAGTCGGAACGGATAGACTCCTTGCTGACAGAGAGTTCTTCTGAAAGCTTTGCACAGTAGATATCCTGCTCAACGGCGCTGCTGAGAGTGGAGATAATTCTCAGCGCTTCGGTCATATATCCGGCCTTTTGGTCAACCCTGGATAAATCAAACTGAAGCTTTAACTTTTGAAGTCTATATTCTACATCATTACCGCTGTTTTCCAAAATATTCTTAAAAGCCGCCGGTCCGCTTTCGCCCTTGTTCATAATAAACTCGTCAGGGTCTTTGCCGTCGGGAATACTGATAACTCTTATAACAAGACCTGCGTTTCTCAAAATTCCTATGGCACGGGAGGTAGCCTTCTGCCCTGCTTCGTCGGCATCGTAGCAAATAACAACCTCATCTGCGTAGCGTTTCATTAACAGAGCCTGTTCAGGCGTTAAGGCTGTGCCCAAGGTAGCAACGGCATTCTTAAAGCCTGCTTGGTTGAGAGATATTACATCCATATATCCCTCACATAGTATGAGTGTGCGGCTTCCTGTATTCTTGGCATTGTTAAGAGAGAAAAGGTTGGAGCTCTTTTTGAATGCAGGAGTGTCGGAGGTATTCAGGTACTTTGGCTTCTGGTCGGAGAGAATTCTTCCGCCGAATGCAATAACATTACCTCTCAAATCAATAATGGGAAACATCACTCTGTCGGCAAAGCGGTCAACAATGCGCCTGCCGTCGTGACTCTTGAAAGCAAGGTTTGCCGAGACAATCTCGGTTTCGCTAAAGCCAAGGCTTCTGAGATGATCACACAGGGCAAAACGGCTTTTTGGAGAATATCCAAGACCGAAGCGCCTAATTGTATTCTCGGTAAGACCTCTGCGCCTAAAGTAATCGAGACCTTGACTGCCCTCAGGCTCATATAGCTTTTTGTTATAAAATCTTGCGGCTTCCCGGTTAGCCTCTAATACCCTTGTACGAAGCTTGCTCATACCGTCGTCGTAGGTATTTTCGGGAAGCTCCATTCCGGCCCTTTGCGCCAAAAACTTAACCGCTTCTATGTAATCGAGATTCTCTATCTTCATTATAAATGTGATTACATCGCCGCCTGCTCCGCAGCCGAAGCAATAAAAGGAGCCGTTTTCAGGATAGAGATTAAAGGACGGAGTCTTTTCGGAATGGAAGGGGCAAAGTCCCACAAGGTTTCTGCCACGCCTTTTCAGATTTACATAATTAGAAACAATATCGCTGATATTTGACCTTTCTTTCAGCTCATATAAAAAGCCGTCGGGTAATGCCAAAATGACCCCTCCTCTCTACAAAAATCTTCCTAACACATAATATATACGATGAAAAAATGAATTTTCCTCTAAAAAAACTGAATTTTTTTATTCTTTGAAGGGATAGTATCTTTCCTCGTCTGAAACAACCTCAACCGTACCGCTTGTGGCGTCGGTTATTTTCTTCTTGAGAACATTGAGCATTTCAGACGGAATGTGAAACTCAAGGATTACCTTGTCGGTAAACTCGGTATTATCCAAAGCGCCGAGAGATTCGGGAATGAGTGACTGAAGCTTGCCGTACTGGTTGTAGGTGCACTCCAAAGTGCAAACTGCACAGCCACGCATATAAAGCACTCCCCCTGCCTCAACTGCCAAGGAGGCAGAGTGAGAATAAGCGCGGACAAGTCCCCCACCGCCCAACAGTATTCCTCCAAAATATCGGGTGACAACTACGCAGACATCGGTAAGGCCGCTTTTTCTGATAACATCAAGCACAGGCATACCTGCCGTGCCCTGGGGTTCATTGTCGTCGCTGTAGCGACAGGTATTCTGCTCTCTGAGTACATAGGCATATACATTGTGGGTTGCGTCCCAATGCTTTGAGCGAATGGAGTTTATAAACTCAAGGGCCTCAGACTCGGTTTTGACGGGCTTTATGTAGCCGATAAACCGTGAGCGCTTCTCAACAAATTCGGGACAAGCGTAGTTTTCAATTGTCTTGTAATCTTTAAGCATAACATCACCGCAAAATAAAAAACTTTCGGCTAAACTCAAAAGGGAAAAAACAGGCGGTGCTTCCCGAAAAAAGAAGTACCGCCTTAAATGCCGTATTAATATTAGTCCATACCGTAACGCTTCTTGAATCTGTCAACTCTTCCGCCGGTATCAACGAGCTTCTGCTTTCCGGTAAAGAAAGGATGGCACTTTGAACAAATTTCAACACGCTGGTTGGGCTTAGTTGAGCCTGTCTCGATAACATTGCCACAAGCGCATGTGATTGTGGTCTGCTCATACTTAGGATGGATATTCTCCTGCATTTCTTGTTCACCTCTTTCGCTGATGCCGTAGTAACAGATGAATTATACAACATATTAATTAAAAAAGCAAGTTTTTTTTGGATTTCTTCGAAATTTCTTAGAAAAATCTAAATTGCCGTAAAAATCCGCCTGTTTTTTGCGATTATAATTACTGGGAAGCAATATGATTAGAATATTCCTCCAAAATCATATCATATCGGCGCATATTGAGAGCGTTCTCCTTACCTACATAACGGTAGAGCTGAGAGTCGTATGTTCTGCCTGTGATGTCCTCACTATCCTTAGGATAGCGCAAAACAAATCCGTAGTTCATTGCATAGCGCTCAAGCCACTGTGAAGTCTCGCTCTTTTCAAAGGACTCTGCCTTTTCTGATGAAGTGAATCTAAGGAGCAAGCCTGTCTGCGATTCTGAGCAACCGGCCTCAGGACATATCTTCTTAGCCTCTGACTCCGCCTTAATTTCGGTGTAGTCATTATCTTTTTTCATCTTTTCAAGGGTTGCCTTATAAAGCTCACCCTGCTGAGAATAAGAGATATACCCCTCGGTGACGGTGATAATAACGCCGTCCTTTGCGGCGGCGCTTATCATTTTATCAAGATCATCAAACAGAGCCTTCGAAACCTGCACTCCCCCAAAGGAAACAAGAGAGGGCACAAAGTCCTCGTCAAGAGGATAGCGCTCGTTGACATAAGTGAGAAGCTCTTCATTGCTGAGCAGAGGGATCTCCTCCTGAGTTGCCTGAGGCGCACCGGTATTACCGTGAGCGTCGGTTGAGAGGTATGCAACATAACCGCCCAAAACGATTATGCCGATAATAATCACGGGCAGAAGGACGAGCATAATAGTTTTGAAAACTACAGGCTCGTTGGTCCGCTTGCCGTGAATTGTGTATTTATTTTTAATATCGTATCTGTTGTATGGCATAGATCACCGTCAGTTGATTACCTTTGAATTGATTTCCTCTTGAGCACGGCTGATGAAATCCTCAAGGCTCATAGCACCCAAGTCGCCTGCCTTACGGCCTCGTACAGATATTGTACCCTGCTCGATATCCTTATCGCCTAAGAGAATCATATAGGGAACCTTCTCAAGCTGTGCTTCACGAATCTTGTAGCCAACCTTCTCTGAACGGTCGTCTACCTCAACGCGCATACCCTGAGCCTCCAGAGCCTTCTTAACCTCAAAGGCTGCGTCGTGGTGTCTGTCGGCAATGGGAAGAATCTTCACCTGAACAGGTGCAAGCCACAAGGGGAACGCGCCTGCGTACTTCTCAATCAGAAGCGCAAGCGTTCTCTCGTAGCAGCCGATTGATGTGCGGTGAATGATGTAGGGATTTTTCTTTGAGCCGTCCTTGTCGATATATACCATACCGAACTTCTCGGCAAGCATCTGGTCAACCTGGATTGTGATAATTGTGTCCTCTTTGCCGTAAACATTCTTCATCTGAATGTCAAGCTTGGGACCGTAGAAGGCGGCCTCGTCAATGCCGATTTTATAGTCAAGACCAAGGTGGTCAAGAATTCTGCCCATAATGCCCTGTGCCTCGTCCCACTGCTCAGCAGTACCGATGTATTTCTCGGTGTTGTTGGGATCCCACTGGCTGAATCTGAAGGAAACATCCTCGTAAAGTCCTAAGGTCTTGAGCATATAGACAGCAAGCTCAAGACAGCCCTTGAACTCATCTTCAAGCTGTTCGGGAGTACACATAAGATGGCCCTCGGAGATTGTAAACTGACGGACACGGATAAGTCCGTGCATCTCTCCGCTTGCCTCGTTTCTGAAGAGAGTGGAGGTTTCGTTGTATCTCAAGGGTAAATCACGGTAGCTTCTGCCACGGTTAAGGTAAGCCTGATACTGGAAGGGACAGGTCATAGGACGAAGGGCAAATACCTCTTTATCCTTCTCCTCGTCGCCGAGGACAAACATACCGTCTTTGTAGTGGTCCCAGTGTCCGCTCACCTTGTAAAGGTCGCTCTTTGCCATAAAAGGAGTTTTGGTAAGAAGCCAGCCTCTCTTCTGCTCCTCGTCCTCAACAAATCGCTGAAGGAGCTGGATAACTCTTGCGCCCTTTGGCAGAAGAATGGGAAGTCCCTGTCCGATTAAGTCGGAGGTTGTGAAGAGCTCAAGCTCACGGCCGAGCTTATTGTGGTCTCTGAGCTTTGCTTCCTCCAAAGCCTTTAAGTGCTCCTCAAGCTGAGAAGCCTTGGGGAAAGCGATACCGTAAACACGGCACATCTGAGCGTTGTTTGCATCACCGCGCCAATATGCACCTGTACAATTCGTAAGCTCAAATGCCTTGAGAGCAGAAACGCTCATAAGGTGAGGGCCTGCACACAGGTCAACAAAATCGCCCTGCTTATAAAAGCTGATATTCTCGCCCTTCGACGCGTGCTCTCTGCAAAGCTCTACCTTATAATCCTCGCCCATCTCGGCAAGATATTTTTCTGCTTCCTCAGGAGATAGCTCAAAGCGTTCAAGCTCAAGACCTGTCTTAACAATAGCCTTCATCTCGGCTTTTATTTTCTCGATATCCTCGGCGGTGAAGGGCTTTTCAACATCAAAGTCATAATAGAAACCGCTCTCAACGGCAGGGCCGATGCCAAGCTTTGCGTTGGGATAAAGGTGCTTTACTGCCTGAGCCAAGAGGTGTGAGCAGGTATGCCAGAAAGCGTGCTTGCCCTCCTCATCGTCAAATGTGAGAAGCTCTAACCTGCAGTCCTCAACAAGAGGAGTACGGAGGTCCTTGACCTCTCCGTTAATTTTACAGGCACAGACGGCTTTATACAGTCCTGTGCCAAGCGACTTTGCTACTTCGGCTGCGGTAGTCTGAGCCTCAAACTCCTTGCAAACTCCGCCTTTAAGCTCAACATTAATCACAAAAATCGTCCTTTCAGATAAAAATAAAAGCCGTCTGAACATCCAAAAGGATAATCAGGACGGCGTAAATTACGGCGTGGTTCCACCTAACTTCGGTACAAAATAAGTACCCTCTTTGCATATAACGGTGCTAACCGCCGCGGCATTTCCTCCGCAGGCTCAGGGGTGGTATTCACCGACGGCTCGAATACGGATATTTCAGCAAACTATCCGCTCTCTGAAAACAAGCACAGCCGAGACATTGTCCCCATCAACGCATTTTCTTTTAATTTCAAATTATGATAACACCAATTTGAGTTAAAGTCAATATCTCTAAATAAAATTTAAGCGTAATATTTTGGCTGTATCAATAACTCATACCGGCGCTGAGCTTCTGAACATTAGTGGCATCACGGACATTGAGCTCACCGCTGAAATCTGTGTCTCCTCGCAGAATGTTCGAAAAATCCGCGGATACAATTCCTGCTGTCACCTTCTGAATCAGAGTTGCATCGTTTACATTGATATTGCCGTCTAAGTTTGCATCACCGACTGCGTTAACCTTTGCGCCCAATAAAGAGAGTCTGTCAAAGGCGTAAGAATTCTTTTTGCACCATACTCTGAGAGAGGTTGCTCCCTCGGTGGCAGTTGCGCCGATGTGCTTCACACTCTCCGGAACAGAAAGCTCGGAAAGCTTTTTGCAATTATAAAAAGCATAGTCGCCTATGTACTTAGTACCGGAAGCAATAATCACGCCCTTGAGAGAGGTACACTCTGCAAACAATCCTGCCGGAATAAAGCAGGTAGCGTAAACCTTTGCATATTCAAGAGAGGTACAGCCGAAGAAAATGCTCTCACCGAGAAGCTCAAGGGTATTGGGCAAAGAAATTTCTTTGAGAGAAGTACAGCCTGAAAAAGCCTCTTTGTCAATCACTTTAAGAGTTTTCGGTATATTAAAGCTGCTCAGAGCAGTACAGCCTGAAAAGGCCCTCATTCCGATATATGAAACGGTGTCGGGCAAGGTTACCGACTTCAGAGTCTTATTGCCGTAGAAAGTACCTGCTGCAATTTGCTTAACTGTATTCGGTATAGTCAGAGAAGCAGAACTGCCGTTATAGTCAATCAGGATGCCGTTGCCTAAAGATACAAACTCCGCAGTCTGAGCGCTGAGCCACTTTGTGCCCGCAAAGGCAAAAGCACCTATATAGGAAACATTTGTGCTGACATCGGCCTTTGCAAGGGCAGATGCATTATAAAACGCACCCTCTCCTATCTCAGCAACATTATCGGGAATAGTCACAGATGTAATTCCCTTATTACCGCTAAAGGCATAGGGAGCAATCGAGGTAACTCTGTCTGAAAGCGTAACTGCACCTTCGGCGGTATTCCGGATAAGCACAGAGCCGACAATCGCGTTTGTACCCTTAGAGGCAAGGAACGGAGTATTATAAAAGGCGTAAGCTCCGCAGGAGCTGATAAGGTCAGTGTTGGTAAGCTCATAAAGTGAGGTACAGCCGTAAAAAGCCTTATTGCCGATTATCTCAGTGCAGTTGAGGTCAACTGATTCAAGGGTAGTATTGCCTTCAAAGGCAGAGTCGGCTATATAATAAACCTCTGAGGGAATTGTCACAGCCTTTTCTTTACCGATATACTCAATCAGTACACCCTCGGAAATTACAAAATTTCCCTCAGCGGCGGATACCTCAAAAGCGGTAAAAGCAAGCGTCAGGCTTATACACAGCAAAAAGGTAATAAGTCTTTCAGTATATTTCATAAACTCACCTCTGTATTGTTTCATAAAACTTCCGATATCATTTGAGGGAGCGGAATAACCGCTCCCTCATCTCATTGCTCTTAGTTATTTTTGTCTTCTTCTGAGGACCCGGTTTCGCCGCCTTGAATACTGATAATAAGTCGGTCAATTTCATCAAGACGGGAGGCGTACTTTTCACTTCCGCTTTTACCGTCTTTATCAGCATCGGGTACGGTCTTTTCAAGAATATATGCGGAGATATCCTCCTCAGCGGGTTGTGAGGAAGTTTTGGGAGCATTATAGCCGTTATCGTTTATTACATCGTTGTCGTCAATAGACAGAATGAAGTCATCTTCTATCATAATGGCTTCCCTGACAGTAGATGCTTTATCAGAGTTAGACGGTGCCTTTGCCTGGGGTACAACCCTCTCTGTTTCTCCCTCTATAATCATATCATCGTCACTTCCTGTTGCTATGGAATCAGAATCTGCTTTTGAGCTTTTGTCTCTCTGCTGAGCCTGAGAGTAAAGGTCCTTAAGGGCATCGTCGCTGTCGGCTACCACCCTGACGGCCGGCTCAGAGGGTGTATAAGCTTCACCGTAGGACTCTTCTTCGGTTTCTTTTGAAACCTCAGAAGAAACATCCTCAGATAGCTTTTCTTTCTCATAAGCTTCCTCGTCACCCTCGTAATCACCGTCTTCATCTTCTGCCTGATCAGCATCAGCCTCGGCTTCAAGAACCATCTGCTCCTCATTGGTCTTTGCACAGAAGGAAAGCTCGGCTGTGAAAGAAAGAGCATAGATACCGATTAATACATATGTAAGTCCGGGGAGATAAGCAAGGACACCGCTTAAGCTGTCATCAGTCGGATCGAGCATAAGTGTAAGACCGTAAATCAGGCAAATCATTACTGTGGGAAATCCGAAAGTAATTGCTGATTTAACTGCATTTTTACCGGGGATTTGGGAGTGAATCATCATAGCGTACATAGCAAACATTGCCAAAGCCACAAACATTATCAAATCCATTGTTTCGCCTGCTGCCACAGGAGAAGCTGTGTGTTCCAAAAAGCGTGAAATCAGATGAACACCGCACCAAAGAGGAATTGACAGATAGAAAACTCCTATTGCGCGCGGGGTGTTTGCTCCTGAGAAATGGTTAAGTCCGATAAACAGCAGAGCTACCGCTGTAAGCACAGAGAATACCGTAGTGATAACCGCCATAACATCAAAGTCGCCTGTGCGTATCATTGCGGTAACATCAAGTGCAATGTTAGCGGCAAGTGCAAATGCGCTGAGCAAAGCAAAAACACCGGAGAAATAGTTTTTCTTTAACAGGTGTACGGGAGAAATCTTCCTCTCAAAAAGGGAGAAAATAAACATTGCAAAAAACACACCGAGCACTGCAAAAATCAGCATCTTGGCAATGCCGTCGCTGTTTGTCGAAAACATACTGCTCACGGTTTGAGGAGCAATACAGTTAAAAACAGCAAGGACAACAGAAAGAACACAAACAGGAACAAAAAGTATCCACTTAACAATCGGTTTCATTCATATACTCCTTTAATACGAAAGAGAATAATCCTCTTTAATTATTAATATATTTTAGATGTACAATAGTTAATATTATTGTATCTGAATATATAAGCATTGTCAAGAAGTTTGACTGTATTTACAGGCAATAACAAATAAATTTTTTATGGCAAAAACACGGTGAAAGTATGAAAAAATATGTTTTTTGGTCAATTTTACTGTTACTGATTTTGGCTCTATTTCCCACTGCTGTTGTGCTGAGCGGGGGAAAATTTGAAAGCGCTTCTCTTACTGATGCTGCAAGGGCTGGTGCCACAAGGGATGAGCAGTCAACCGAGTCAGATACAGAAACCAAAGAGAAAAGAAAAAGAGAAGATACGGTAACAGCTTCGATGAAATACATAGACGGCAGCACAAGCAAAGAGGCTCAAAAAGCCATACTTGCACTTGTAAAAAACAACTACGAATACTTTGAGGAGCAGGGACTGTCCGCAGACAAAACCGATATAAGCTCTTACAGCGACGAGCTTTACAAAGAGCTGTGCAATGAATACGATGAGCTTGAGCTGAACTTGAGTTTTGAGGGTGAGAAAAGGTACATACCTCTGACTGAAAGCTGTGGAGGCAACACCTCGACAAGCGACGAGTATCCGTATATGATTTCCGTAGCATCTCCTTGGGATGCAGAAAGAAGCGACTTCAGCAGAACATTTGACTACAACTGCGGAGTCAGTATTTACGGAATAAACTACCTATGCGAAAGCGGAGAAAACTGCACAGACGCTCTTAAGTGGTACTTGCCGAATTTTGAAATATCTCAGCAATCATAAAACAAAACATCTTCATATAGATATAGATGGGGTATTTGCTCTAAGTGAGGAACAAACTGCTTACTTTGGGTAAGCAGTTTTATTTGACTATATATTTGATGTATGATATAGTTATTAGGTTATGTAAATGCTTAGTCAGTTAAACAGGAGGATGTGTATATGAAAGCTTTTCTATCCTATGTAAAAACCTTTGCAAAAGGTATTGTCGTAGGTCTCGGCGGTATTGCACCGGGACTCAGCGGAAGTGTTCTGCTGGTTATTTTCGGACTTTACCAGAAAACCATCAATGCAATCAGCACCTTTTTTAAGGATTTCAAAAACAACATAAAATTCCTTATACCTCTTGTTTTAGGCTGCGGAATAGGCGTTGTGGCTTTCAGCAAATTTGTTGACTTTGTGCTGCTTGAATTTGAGCTGTACACAAGGCTTGCATTCTTGGGGCTTATTGTCGGCACTATTCCGCTCTTCTGGAAAGAGGTCAGAAAAGAAGGCTTTAAGAAGCGCTATTACTTTGTGATTGCCGGTGCGCTTGCTGTGGGAATTGTTATCTTCTGGCTTAACCCTAACCTCTTCCCCCAGGTAAAAGATCCCAATATTTTCCAATCAGTACTTCTCGGTGTTGCAGTTGCAGGTTCGGCAATTATCCCCGGCGTTGACAGCGCGGCCATTCTCTCTTCTCTCGGTCTGTACGAGATTTGGGTGAGCTCGGTGGCAAACCTCGACATAAAGGTGCTTATCCCGGCAGCCGTCGGTCTTATAGTCGGGGTGCTTATCTTCTCCTTCATAATCAACAAGCTTATTAAGAAGTTCTACACAGCAACCTTCTCTGTTATCTTCGGCCTTTTCCTTTCAATTGTTCCTACCGTGCTCAAAAGCGAAAGCAACATTGTGAGCACAATGGGACTGAACCCGCAAACTGCCGTTGCAATTGTGCTTTTCGTTTTGGGATTTGCACTTTCAATAGTATTCGGCAATTTGGAAAGCATCAAGGATAAAATCACAGCAAAGAAATCAAACAAGTAAAAGAAAAAACTAAAATAAACTTAAAGCGGTGAAGCACTGAGCTTCACCGCTTTTCTGTATACTAACTGATTACATTCTTCTGTAACGCTTTACTCTGCGCTGTTTCTTTGCTCTGCGTACATTGGAAGCAAGAGCAATGTAAACTATGACAAGAATTACCGCTATAATAAAGGCCACCCAGAATATCCAAGAGGATAAAATCTCTTTGAAAATATACATTGAATAAGCAAGGTTGCTTTTCTCGACATTTTCGGTTGCAACAAGGTTAACGGTCTTGACAGCCTCACCCTTGTAGTAAACGGTGCAGCTTCCCACAACATCACCTTTTTTAACGGGAGCGTCTACGGTTTCGGGAATATCATAGCCCACGGTGACATCCTCTTCATTGTGCGTTTTTGGGAGGATTGTATTTACCGTTTCGGCAGGATAGAGCAAAATTGATCTATCGGAAGAGGTAAAATTGACATCGACTTCGCAGACGGGAGTATCGGTAGTGAGCATTCGGGCAAGCTCCAGATCCAAAAGTGCCCATCTCATAAGATTCTTTGCGTCAATCATTGCTCCGTTCTCATCGCTGTCGTAGGGCGCTCCCATACAGATACACATATAGGCATAACCGTCGGCAATTGCAGAGGATATGATACATCTGCCCGCCTGGTCTGTGGTACCGGTTTTTATACCTTTGGCGTATGTGTAGTAGTAATCACCGCCTCGGTTAATATCAATCATAAAGTTGGTTGTTGTAATGGGATAATCGTCACCCTCGCAGTAATAGGTAGAGGTGTTTGTAATCTCGGAAAACCTCGGCAGGGTTAATGCGTATGATGTGATTGTGTAAAGATCATAGGCTGTGGAGTAGTGGTTCTCATCGTGAAGTCCGTGGGGATTCATAAAATGAGTATTCTTACATCCAAGCTCCTGAGCCTTTGCGTTCATCATATCAACAAATCGCTCTACGCTTCCGCCGCCGACATAGTCGGCAAGTACCAAGGCGGCATCGTTGCCCGACGCAACAAGCATACAGTTGACCAAATCGGTAACCGTCATCTTCTCGCCTACTTTATAGTCAACTCCCGAGGTAGAGCTTCCTGTGCCCAAAATAGGATCCAAGACCTCTTGGCGAACCTCTATCCGAGTGTTGTCAAAATCCTCGATATTTTCTGAGACGATAATGAACGACATAATCTTAGTAAGAGATGCCGGATAACGAACTTTGTCTGCGTTCTTTTCCAAAACCGGCACTCCTGTGTCCATATTCACAAGGAGAACTGTATCGGACGCGATTGTACCGTCGTACTCATATGTAATTGCAGAAGTGCTTGTGCTGAAAAGTGCGCTGAACAAAATCACAAGTGTGCAAACCAAAGCAAAAATTCGTGTAAGCTTTTTCATATCTAAACCTCTGATTGATTGGATTAACGGTCAACAATACTTACCTTTGACAACTACCTAATCCTATGATATAGTTATTATACATTATGCGGCTTTATTTTTCAATCTTTATCGGATTTTTTCTAAGGAGTTTTTACCGTGATTTACATTACCGGAGATACACACGGAGATATACAGAGATTCAAAAAAAGAGAACTTAAGAAGCTTTCTAAAAAAGACTACCTGATAATATGCGGAGATTTCGGCTTTTTGTGGGATGAGAGTCCCGAAGAAGAGGAAAAGCTTGAGTTTCTGAAAGCTCAGAAATACACTATACTTTTTGTTGACGGAACTCACGAGAATTTTGATATTCTTGAGAGCTTTCCCACAGTAGACTTTATGGGCGGTAAAGCGGGCAAAATAGGAAGAAATATCTACCATCTTAAACGCGGTGAAATTTTTAATATCGACGGCAAATTCATCTTTACCTTTGGCGGCGGAGTAAGCTCCGACCTCTCTCAGCTAATGGACTCAGGCGCTTGGTTTGAGCGTGAGCTGCCCACGGTGGAGGAAATGAAGCATGCCGTTGCAAACCTTAAAAACTACAACTGTGAGGTTGACTACATAATCACCCACGAAACCTCGCTGAGCTATAAGCATAAGATTTGGCGCAACTGCACCACCAACCCTGTCAACGATTTTCTTGAACAGCTTGCTACTGAGGTAAGGTACGAAAAATGGTTCTTCGGAAACCTTCATATTGACTTTGCTGTTGACGAGAATGCCTTTTCGGTTTTTGAGGAGATTATCCCCATTGACGGTGTGAGAAAAAGCAGACAGTTTTAATTTGAAACACAGATTACACATATTGATAAAAGTTTAGGGGCTGTTTTTACAGCCCCTTTTTACTGATAATTCGCCCCTTGTACTCTATGATACAAAAATGATACAATTGAAATGTAATATATAGATTGGAAAGTATTATTCTGACATATCGGGAAAATCAGTTAAGAAAACGGAGTGGGTGAAAATATGATAAACATTCTGATAGTTGAGGATGAGGAAAGTATCGCTAATCTCATACGTCTTGCCCTGTCTCAGCGAGGATATACCTCCACAATAGCCTCTGACGGAGAAGAGGGTGCAAATTTAGTCGAAAGCAGGAGCTTTGACTTGGCACTTTTAGATGTAATGCTTCCGAAAATCGGCGGCTTCGAGCTTTTTGAATACATAAAGAATTTCAATATTCCCGTAATATTCATAACAGCAAAAAGTGACATAGCCGACAGAGTAAAGGGACTTAATTTAGGGGCAGAGGACTATATCGTAAAGCCCTTCGATATTGCGGAGCTTTTAGCTAGGGTTGACGGTGTATTAAGACGCCATAAGAAGTGCGAGGAAACAATGTGCTTTGATGATATTAAGATTGACGCTACCTCGCGAATTGTAACCAAGGGCAATAAAAAGGTGGAGCTCACCAATAAGGAGTATGAAACTCTTATTTTCCTATTGAGAAATAAGAACATCGCTCTATATCGGGAGACCATCTACGAGCAGGTGTGGAATGAGCCTTATATGGGTGACACCCGCACCGTGGATTTGCATATTCACCGACTTCGCCAAAAGCTCTCGCTGAAGGATAAAATCGAATCCGTTTACAAGGTAGGTTATCGCTTTGTTGGCTGAGATTAATTGACAAAGCGGGTAGAAATCGGTCAAAAGGAGAGAAATGCTTTTGAAATTCGGCTTTAAGATTTTTTTGGTTTCCTTTCTCATTATGATTATCTCCTTCGGTACAGGAGGCTTTCTTCTTGTAAATTCTGTTTTTAATCATAATTTTGAGAGAATAACTGCCTCTGATTTCGAGAATAACCGCTATATTGCCGCCTCTTTGGATGCAGTGATAAAAAATGGCAAAAGCATGGGCTTTGATAACAACAGCATAAACTTTACCGTTGAGAGCTTCAGAAGTCAAATGGAGGGCAAAAGAGGGGATACAGAGGTCAAAATCTGTGCTAAAAACAAAACCTTTTTGTATGACAGAGATTCTTTTGTAAATAAGTTGGGACATTATGGCTACGGCTCAAAGATTTATCACGAAGACGGTAAATATTACTATCAGGTTGTTACCTGTATTGTCCCTGCAAGTACGCCGATTTGCGTTGAAACTCTTACGGATATCACCTCGATTTTTGAGGAGAGAGAAAGCTATATAGGAACTTTTCAGCTTGTACTCATAGCCGTTGCGGCGGTGGCATCCGCTATGCTTTGGGCTTTCTCCTACTACATAACACGTCCGCTGAATAAGCTTAAGAAAGCCGCAGGGGAGATTGCGTCGGGAGATTACTCAGTCAGAGCAGACTTTTCTTTGCGAAAAGCAGGCTCGGAGGAGGTTTATGCTCTTGGCAACAGTTTTGATACTATGGCTGAGAGCATGGAGCTACACGTTGAAAAGCTCAAGGAGGAAACACGCCGACGGGACGATTTCGTGGGTAATTTCACCCACGAACTCAAAACGCCTCTGACCTCGGTAATCGGTTACAGCGATATGCTTAGAAGCTACGATTTGACCGAGGAAAAGAGGCGGGAATGTGCAGAGCTAATCTATAAAGAGGGCAAGCGTCTTGAGGCGCTTTCCATTAATCTTTTAGACCTTATGGTGCTTAAAAAAGAGGGAGTAAAATTTGAAAAGCTCTCTTCCGAAGCACTTTTCGAGGATACTGAAAAGGCACTCAAGTTTCTTCTTGAAAAGTACGGAGTTTCCCTTAAAATCAGCTCGGAGGAGTGTCTTGTTTTAGGTGAGCCGTCCCTTGTTAAAACATTAATTTATAACCTTGTAGATAACGGTGCAAAAGCCTCAAAGCCTCAGGATGAAATAGAAATTTCGGGAATTCGGGAGGGAGATAAATACAGAATAACCGTAAGGGATAGGGGCAGAGGGATTCCGAAGGAGGAAATAGATAAAATCTTAGAGCCTTTCTATATGGTTGACAAATCAAGAGCAAGAAAGCAGGGCGGCGCAGGCTTAGGACTTGCCCTTTGCTCAGAGCTTGCCCGACTTCATCAAGGAAACCTGCAAATTGAAAGCTTGGAAAACAAGGGTACTGACGTGAGCTTTACTCTCCCTGTGTGTAAGGAGGAGAAGAAATGAAAAAAGTAAGGTATTTCACTATACTGCTTCTTGCTCTGCTTGTTACTGTGGGGATAATAATGTTTCCCAATATGTACTATGCTGTTTTCGATAGAAACATAGAAAGCTCAGACCCCATAAGCGACGTCCACGACTTTGAAAGTATTGATGGAAAGCTTACGCCTACACAGGTCTATAAGCTCTTGACAGAGGGAGGTGCGGTTATAGCTGACACACCCCTTGCAAGCAATTTTGACAGAGCAGATACATTAACCAGGAAATCTCTTACAAGGCTTGCAGAAAGCTTTATGACTGAGAACTGCTTTACAGAGGCAATCTCACATTTTTTGAAAATTGATAATATTGATATCTACTATTTGACAACATACTGCGGAGTAGTGGATTCGCAGCCCGTAACCTTAACACTCATGGGAGCACAGGGCACAGTTGATGATGTTCAATTTACAGTTACAATAGATGTTGCCACGGAAACAGTCTATGATTTTTCTGCGTCGTCAGGCATAACATCAGGGGAGTATAACTATGACGAGGAGGCTGCGAAAGAAGTCAATTTAGAGCTTGCTTCTTATTGGAATATTGCTTATGACG
This sequence comes from Ruminococcus sp., assembly GCA_051880855.1. Taxonomy (GTDB): domain Bacteria; phylum Bacillota; class Clostridia; order Oscillospirales; family Acutalibacteraceae; genus Ruminococcoides. The sequence goes on along the minus strand of JBJEOT010000001.1, from coordinate 29,950 downwards.
ATATATGCGACAATATATGCGTAGAGGTAATCCCCTCTGAGTTCTGCCTTTTCTCTTTGATAGATACTAACAACTTTTATACAGAAATTATACAAGAAGGATACAGCTAAGAAACAAACCTCCTGTAAATTAAATGCAGGAGGTTTTTATAATGGAGATTAATGAGTATGAGATTTATAATATAAGACACGAGCGAGGCTCATTTATGCAGTCGCTTCTGTGGAGCGAGGTAAAGTGTAAGTGGAAGAGGGAAACTGTAGTTGTGAGGGATTCCTCGGGAAATATTACCGCAGGAGCACAGATTTTAATCAGAAAGCTTCCCTTTGTCCCTTTTTCGTTTATGTATATACCGAGAGGCCCTCTTTGGAATAGGGAAAACCCCGACAGTCTCCTCAGACTTTTCGAAAAAATCAAGGCGGTGGCAAAAAAGCACAGGTGCTTTTGTTTAAGGGCAGACCCTCAAATTGATGAAATGGATTTCGAGAGCATAGAGCTCCTGAAATCCCTGGGTTTTCTGCACCGCAAGGAAAGGGTGGGTTATGAAAATACCCAATGCAGAGAAAATTATGTACTGAAAATCTTAGGCAGAAGTCAAGAGGAAGTATTTGAAAGTTTTAAGTCGAAGTGCAGATACAATATCCGCCTGTCAGAAAGGAAAGGTGTGGAGTGCAAATTTTACGGCGTGGAAAAGACGGAGGATTTTTACAGACTTCTGAGAGAAACCGCACAGCGTGACGGATTTGAAATTCGAAGCCGAAAATACTATGAAAAATTGCTTCGATCTTTCGGAGAAAATGCAAAGCTTTGTATTTGCTGCAAGGACAAAGAGCCTCTTTCTGCCGCTATATATCTAGAGTACGGAAACAGGGCTACTTATTTAGTCGGTGCGTCCTCGAACTTTCACCGTAACTGTATGCCCAACTACCTGATGCAGTGGACTATGATAAAGCAAGCCATCAGCAAAGGAGTGGAAATCTACGACTTCGGAGGTATTCCCTACTTCTATGACGAGAATCACAGAAACTTTGGAGTCTACCGCTTCAAAAAACAGTTTTCGGGAGAAATCGTGACCTATGCCGGGGAATTCGAATATGTTTTCTCAAAGATGTGCTATAGGCTTGGGAGGCATTTTATATAGTTAAAGGGACTGTAAAAACGAAAGTTTTTTACAGTCCCTCTTGCTACGGTAAAAACAGCTTAGTTCATTTGATTGCGGCCGTTTGCAAAAAGGCGGTTGACGGCGCTTCTCAGGGCTTTCAGCTCATCGCCCTGTAAATCGGGCGAGGCTTTGATGATATCTTCTGTTGCTGAGCGTGCAACAGAAAGAATCGAAAAGTCGGTAAAATCCGCAAGCTTCAGCTCGGGAAGACCGTGCTGGCGCTCGCCGAAAAAGTCACCGGGACCTCTGAGGCGCAAATCTTCATCGGCAATTTTGAAGCCGTCGCCGGTTTTGCACATAATCTTTAGGCGCTTCTCGGTGTCCTCGGAATGATTATCGGAAACGAGTATGCAGTAGGACTTGCTCTTTCCCCTGCCGACTCTGCCTCTGAGCTGATGAAGCTGAGAGAGTCCGAAGCGCTCGGCATTTTCTATCATCATAATTGTAGCTCTGGGCACATCCACGCCAACCTCAACAACCGTGGTTGCCACAAGCAGATTGAGCTTTCCCTCTGCAAAGTCGCGCATTGTTTTTTCTTTTTCAGAATATTTCATCTTGCCGTGGATAATGCCGACAGGATAATTTGAAAACTCCTTGAGCATAAGCTCCGCAGCATATTCCTCTGCGGCGGCAAGAGCAGACGCTTCGTCCTCTTCGACCAAGGGACAGACAATATATGCTGCATTGCCCTTATCAAGCTCATTGCGTATAAAGGAGAAGGCTCGCTCTCGCTTATCCGAGCCGATTAAGAGGGTATCCACAGGCTGTCTGCCCGGTGGAATCTCATCTATAACGGAGATATCCAAATCGCCGTAGATAATCAGCGCCAAGGTGCGCGGAATGGGTGTTGCGCTCATAACAAGCAAGTGAGGTGAATTACCTTTTGAAAGGAGCTTTGCACGCTGAGCAACTCCGAAGCGGTGCTGTTCATCGGTAATAGCAAGTCCCAAATCCTTAAACTCGGTTTTGTCGGTAATCAGAGCGTGTGTGCCCACAGCTATATCTATCTCCCCTAAGGCAAGAGCTTTGCGGAGCTTTGTCTTTTCCGAAGCTTTGACAGAGCCTGTGAGGAGACCCACACGCACGCCTGTGTTCTCGAAAAGTCTGCTCAGGGTTGCATAATGCTGTTCTGCCAAAATCTCAGTAGGAGCCATAAAAGCAACCTGTCTGCGGTTCTTTACCATATTATAGCTTGCGGCGGCGGCAACTGCGGTTTTTCCCGAACCTACATCGCCCTGCAGAAGTCTGTTCATAGGAGTTTTACCGCTGAGCATATCCTCAGTGCAATCCATAATTGCCCTGAGCTGAGCCGAAGTAGGCTCAAAGGGCAAGAGCTTCAAAAACTCCCCGGTAAAATCTTTTTTTATATTTTCGCAGGTTGCATCGGCATCAGAACCCTTAAGTGAGAGTATACCTAAGTTAATAACCAATAGCTCCTCAACCGTTAGCCTGTACCGTGCTCGCTCAAACTCTGTCAAATCCTTTGGGGTATGTATGCCGACAATTGCCTCCCGAAGTCCGACTAAACCGTACTTCTTAAGCACAAACTCGGGAATTGGATCTGCAACCTTTTCGGGCAAAAGCTCAATCGCCTGCTTCACGGCATTCTGTATAATCCTGTTTGAAAGTCCTGCTGTAAGTGGATATACAGGGTGAAATGTGCCCTGCTCCCTATCTGCCGGCAAAAACTGCGGAGAAACCATCTGCACACCTGAGAAATCCTTTGTTGCCTTGCCGTAAAAAAGATACTCGGTGTCATATCTGAGCATTGAGGAAATGTACTTATTGTTAAAGAAAACTATCCTCATAGCGTCAAGTCCGTCAGATACCTCGCACTGCACCACAAAGCGGCCTCCGGGCAAGCGTGACTCGTTTATCCGAGTGGATAGCTTGCCCCTTACGCAGCACACCTTCCCCGCTTCAACATCGCATATGGGCGTGGTTTTGCTCCAATCCTCATAGCTTCTCGGATAATAGAAAAGCAGAGCGCCGACGCTGTCGATCCCCAGCTTTTTGAAAAGCTCGGCTCTTGCAGTGCCTACACCCTTGAGAGTATTTATAGGTTTTTTGAATAATGACGGCATAGCGTTCCTCAAAACTCGTACTAATGTCAGAAAAAGGCGGACATAAAAGTCCGCCTTTTCGCTTAATTAATTATTCCTCTGCAGACTCGATACCGAGAATGTAGTAATAAATCGGCTGACCGCCGTTAATCATATTGATATCAACATCAGCACCAAGCTTGAGAGAAAGCTCATCGTAAGCCTCCTGTGCCTCTTCCTCGGTGACGCCTTCGCCGTAGATAAGTGTTACGAAGGTTGTGTTCTTATCTACCATACTCTTTGCAAGCTTTACAAGAGCCTTCTTGGGAGTCTTCTCGGAAACTGTGAGCTTGCCGTTGTCAAGACCGATGATATCGCCCTCTTTTATCTTCTTCATACCGAAGGAAGAATCACGGGCGGCAAAGGTGATCTGACCTGTGGAAACGCTCTTGTATGCCTCCTGCATTGCGCTCTTGTTAAGGACTGTGTCGCTTGTGGGGTCAAAGGAGAGCATTGCTGTTATACCCTGGGGGATTGTTCTTGTGGGCAGGATGATAACCTCTCTGTCCTCGACAAGCTTTGCTGTCTGCTCGGCAGCCATAATGATGTTTTTATTGTTGGGCAGAATGAAAACTGTCTTTGCGGGAGTTGCCATTACTGCCTCGTATATATCGTCTGTGCTGGGGTTCATACTCTGACCGCCGGACACAACATGGTTACATCCAAGGTCTGTAAAGAGGTTCTTAAGTCCCTCTCCGCTTGCAACTGCAACAAAGCCGACTTCCTCTTCGGGAGCCTGGGGCTCAAGTTTGGTCTTAGCCTGACGCTTGTCGTTTTCAACCTTAGCCTGCTCATGCTGCTGACGCATATTCTCAACCTTAACGGTAAGAAGCTGACCGTACTGCAAGCCTCTCTGAAGTGCCTTGCCGGGGTCCTCTGTGTGAACATGAACCTTAATAATCTCTTCATCGTCAACTACAACTACGCAGTCACCGATGGTCTCAAGGTAAGCTCTGAGCTTCAAGGGATCTGTTGTGATTGAAGCATCTCTGCCTACAATAAACTCTGTGCAATAAGTGAAGTTGATAACCTCATCAAACTCAGCAGCGGCACTGCGGAAGCTATCCTCCTCAGCGGACTCGGCAGAAGCTGCTGCCTCATCTGTAAGCTCTATCATCTTGCCGTCACGGATAACGGAGAGCATACCCTCAAAGATAACCAAAAGTCCCTTACCGCCTGCGTCAACAACACCTGCCTTCTTAAGAACAGGAAGAAGTTCGGGAGTTCTGTCAAGAGAAGCTTTTGCGGCATCACAGATAATTGCCCATATCTCAGCAGGATCGTCAGTCTTTTTAACTGCCTTAACGCCTTCCTCAAAAGCCTCGCGGGCCACGGTGAGGATTGTGCCTTCTGTGGGCTTCATAACAGCCTTATAAGCTGCGTCTACACCAAGGCCGAGAGCCTTGACTAAATCCTTGCCCGAAGCAGACTTTTTTCCCTCAAGGCCCTTTGAAAAGCCTCTGAAAAGAAGAGAAAGGATAACGCCGGAGTTACCGCGAGCACCTCTGAGCATAGCAGAAGCAACAGCCTTTGCAACCTCACCTGCGTTATCAGACTCAACAGTACCGAGGACTCTTACAGCCTCGCTGATAGTCATTGACATATTTGTACCCGTATCTCCGTCAGGTACAGGGAAAATATTTAGGTCGTTAATTTTGTTCTTTTGAGAGCAGATGTTATTTGCGCCCGAAATAACAGCTTGCTTCAACGCAATACCTGTAAGCATTAAAACACTTCCTTAATGACACTATGTTTTTGTATTAATTCAATCAATTTATAACAAATCAATTACAGTAATTATAATTGATTATTTATACTCTTTCAAGTCATAAAAACAAAAATTGTTTATTTGCATAAAATATCGGTTTGCAAAAGGTAACATTTGACATTTTAATCATAACGAATTAAGACCGATTCATTTAATAATAAGAGCCTCGGCAGAGATACATTTTCCTGTTTTTTCATATATCTCAAAGACAGCGCAGTCCATAGAACACTCGCCCTCTGTGGGCTCAAAGCGAACAGGGAGCTTGTTTCTGAAGCTTTCCACCGTAATTTCGGGCTTAACTCCCAAAACCGACTGGATAGGGCCTGTCATACCTACATCGGTAATGTAGCCTGTGCCCTTGGGAAGCACCTGTGCGTCAGCGGTTTGCACATGGGTGTGAGTGCCGAAAACAGCAGAGACTCTTCCGTCAAGATAAAAGCCCAGAGAACGCTTCTCGCTTGTGGCTTCTCCGTGAATATCAACGATTATTATATCTGCTCTTATGTTTTTCAATACCCTGTCAACTGCATAAAACGGACAATCCACAGGTGCAGGGTTGAACACATTGCCCATTAGGTTAATAACAGCAAGACTGTATCTTCCGCAGTCAAGAACCGTGTAGCCTCTGCCGGGAGTTGTTGCTTCGGGAAAGTTTGCAGGTCTTACGATATACTCATTTTCATCCAGATAGGAGTATATCTCGCGGCGGCGGAAGGAGTGGTTGCCAAGTGTGATTACATCCACTCCGCTTTGAAACAGAAAATCTGCCGAAGCAGGATGAACGCCGTTGCCGTCTGCTGAATTTTCGCCGTTGCACACTACAATATCAATACCCAATGTGCGCTTTAGGCTAGGAAGCTTTTCCCTTAAAAAGCGACAGCCTATACCTGCCACAACATCTCCTATACAAAGCACGTTCATAGAAAAACACCGTCCTGTGGATATATATGTTTATTATACCACACGGCTTACTCATTTACAACAAGTTCTTCTCTTTCAGCTATATCCTCGCGGCATGTGTACTCTGCTGTAAGCAGTAATCCGTCTTTTGTTTTGCTGTAAGTTTTTTCAGGAGTGACGGCTTCACAATCGCTCAATGCGAATAAGCGATATAGCATTTCCTCTGACTCAAGCTTTTTCTTCAGAGCGTCCTCTGAAATCTCATAGTCCGCCGTACCGAACTCGGTTGCGTACTCGGTTACTGTGCCGAGCTCCAAGGAAGTGTCGTTCAGAAAGAGCTTTTCGGTGACTATCCGAGACGAGTGTTCTCCTTTGACAGAAGAAAAATTAAAGGGAATTTCTGCCCAAAAGAATATGAGACTTTGCCTTTTCACAGATTTCAGCGGTTTTTTATACTGTCCGCAGCTGCTTGCCGTAAAGGTTTTGATTCGATGAGTTTCGGCTATAACCTCAGCATCTGCTCTGACAAAGAACACCTCCTCCAAGGCGTTCTCTACCACAGAGCTGACAAGCAGCTGTCCCTCCATAACAGCCGAGCCTACAGAAGCCGACGCTCTTCCCTTGCGGACATTCATCTTCAGTATCAAGCCGTCTCGCTGAGCCTTAATATTACAGGGCGCTGTGAAGTCGGGAATATCCGGCTTTGTATCCTTCTCTTTAATCTCAACCTCTGCTTTTGTACCGATGATATTCACCGACATCCAGCCTATCTCTTCGGTGCTCTCCATTATGGAGCGTTCAAGCTCCCAAGTGTCTATTTTACTCTTCAAAGCGCCTGAGTAAAGGCCTTCGGCGCTGAGCTTCTGAGAAATTATGCTTTCGCTTACTGTCTGTGCACCGTGGATTTCCACGGTCCAGACAAAGCTCTGCATTGCCTGAGTGATAATCAAAAACAGCACAAGACCTATCAGCAGTCCCACTCTGCCTCGGTTTTTGTTTATTATGAAGGGCAGTCCGTGTTTTTCCTTAATCCTTATCTTAACTTTGGAGCGTCTTGCAAGTGGTCTTATTTCTCTGAAATCTTTAATCAGCAAAGAGGCTGTAAAACCGCCCTCTTTCGGAGTTGCATCAAAAACAAATCTTCCGCTGCACATACAGAGATTGATAAATCTCTCAGGGAATCTACCGATAATCTCAAAGACAACATATCCCCGTAAAAAACGAATAAGCCTAAGCATTCACTCATCACCTTAAACTGCAAACTCGATATTCAAAATGAAGCCCTCTATTGCCAAAGAAGTAGGCGATATGTACTTGAGATTCATCCCTCTTCCGCTGAAGGCAACGCTGTACTCCCCAAGGTTTACCCTGATTACACTCTCTGAATATTCGATGACTCCTCTGCTGCCCTCAATGCTTACGGTTTTATTGCCGACAATCTCAATATGAGGCTTATCGCGGAAAGCGTCACGGACAGAATAGCTGAGTGAAAGCTTTGAGCCTTCATTCTTTTGTTTATCTCTTTTGTTTTTGCCCAAACAATTCACCTGCTTTTGTATTGGTAATAATTTTTATGCAAAAAGAAACATATATATTATCGGTGAATAGAATGAAGCTGTATCAAAGTTTTGAGGGCAAAAAGCTTTTTGTTGCACTGCTCGGTATTCTTTGCGCTCTTACAGTACTCCTTGTCTTCCCCACAGAATGCAGAAACGGTGCGACAAACGGAGTTTTTCTCTGCTTGCAAGTGCTTATACCCTCACTCTTTCCCTATATGATTGTTTCTGATTTTGCGGTAAGCTCAAGGCTTTTGAGTCACACTCCAAGAGCAATAGGCTTTTTGTGCAAAAAGCTGTTTGCCCTGCCAAAAGAAGCTTCGGGAATAATTCTGCTTGCGTTAATCGGAGGCTTTCCTGTGGGGGCAAAGGGCATAAAAGCCCTTTGGGATAACGGACACATAAACCGAACTGAAGCCGAAAGAATGGCGATGTTCTGTGTTGCGTCGGGTCCGGGGTTTACAGTGACCTATTTAGGCGCTGTTATGATGAGGAACATTAAGCTGGGATATATTCTCCTCGTTTCACAAACGGTGAGCGTACTTTTGCTCGGACTGCTCGCAAGGCTTTTGAGAAAAGAAAAAGCTTTTGCGAATAATATAAGCAATAATACGGCTCAGAAAGATAAATGCATAGGTCAGAAGGACAGTTTACTCTCGGCTTTACTGGGCTCAGTGGCAAGCGCGATTAAGGCATCTGCGTTAATGTGCGGACTTGTAGTGCTGTTCTCTGCCTTTTGCGAGGTATACTTAAGACTTACTGAAAGCATAGTCCCGGCAAGACCCTTTGTGGCCATGCTTGAAATTACCACAGGCACCAAGGTTCTGTGCGAGGGCTACTCCCCTGTACTGCTTGCCTTTTGCTGCGGATTCGGCGGGCTTTGCGTTCATATGCAGATTTTTTCGATTTTGGGGAAAATTAAAATCTCCAAAATCAAATTCTGTTTCTTCAGGCTTATGCAGGGAGTACTTTCGGCATTATTCACATTTTCACTCCTCCGGCTTTTTCCGGAAGCGTCGGAGGTTTTCTCAACGGTAAGCAAAGCTTCACCAAGGCTGTACGGAAGTGTCACCGGCTGTGTTCTTTTGGTAGTGTGCTGTGTATTGTTCCTTCTGTCTATTCAAAGCTTCAAGCTAAAACATAAATTCAGATAAATTAAGCGAGGTTTTCTTATGTGCGGTATTGCAGGGATTATAAGCCAAAACTCCAAGCTCACAGACAGAGTATCTGTACTTGACAATATGTCGGATACATTAAAGCGACGGGGACCCGACGAAAAAGGAATGTATCTCTCGGATAATGCTGCATTGGTCCACAGGCGACTTGCGGTTGTTGACATCGAAAACGGCAAGCAGCCTATGATGTTTTCAAGAGGCGATGAAAAATACATTATTGTTTATAACGGTGAGCTTTACAACACCGACGAGTTAAGATGCGAGCTTCTGAGGAAGGGCTACGGGTTTGAGACCAAAAGCGATACCGAGGTTGTGCTGAAAGCCTATGCCTGCTACAAAGAAAAATGCGCCGAAAAGCTCAACGGAATATTCGCCTTTGCTGTTCTGGAGGCTCACAGCAAAAAGCTATTTCTCTGCCGTGACAGAATAGGAGTAAAACCTCTGTTCTATGCTCACAGAAACGGTGAATTCGTCTTTGGCTCCCAAATTAAAACAATACTCGCAAGCGGTGCAGTTGAGCCTGTAATTAACGAATCGGGACTCTACGAAATATTCTTCTTAGGCCCTGCAAGAACACCGGGCAGAGGAGTTTTCAGAGATATTGAGGAGCTGCTGCCCGGCGAATACGGCATCGTTGAAAACGGGACTTTCAGAAAACAAAAGTACTTCACTATAAAGGCACGCGAGCACAACGAAACCTTGGAGGAAAGCATTGAGCACACAAGGTTTCTGCTTAAAGACTCTATCAGGCGTCAGCTTGTATCGGATGTGCCCTTGTGCACCTTTCTGTCAGGCGGACTTGACTCAAGCATAATAACTCAGGTTGCCTCTCAGTATTACAAAGAAAAAGGCTTCGGTCAGATAGACAGCTACAGCGTTGAGTACAGAGATAACGAAAAGTATTTTGAGAAGAGCCTTTTTCAGCCTAACCGAGACGCAGAGTACATTTCTCTTATGGTGAAGAGCGCAGACACAAAGCATCACGAGGTAATAATTGACAATCGGCTTCTGTGCGAGGCTTTAGAGGACGCGGCAAAAGCGAGGGATTTGCCCGGTATGGCAGATGTTGATTCCTCACTTCTGCTCTTTTGCAAAGAGATAAAAAAGGATTTCACCGTTGCTCTGTCGGGGGAATGTGCCGACGAGCTTTTCGGAGGATACCCCTGGTATCACAATCACGATATTCTGTTTGAGGATTGCTTCCCTTGGTCAAGGACTCAGGAGGTAAGGCGAAGAATCCTGAGAGACGGCATACTCCCAAAAGGCGAGGAATATGTGAGAGAAAGATATCTGGGCACAATCAAAATGGCAGAAAAGCTCCCCGGCGACAGCAGTATCACCGCTCGAATGAGAGAAATGTTTATGCTTAATTTTTACTGGTTTATGCAGTGCCTTCTTGACAGAAAAGACAGAATGTCAATGGACTGCGGTTTGGAGGTAAGAGTTCCCTTCTGCGATTACAGAATAGTGGAGTATTCCTACAATATGCCTTGGGAGCTTAAGGCTTTGGGCGGCAGAGAAAAGGGAATTGTCAGAAAAGCATTTGAGGGAATTTTGCCTGATGACATCGTTTACAGAAAAAAGAGCCCATATCCCAAAACACACAATCCGCTGTATTTCAGATTTGTAACAGATAAGGTCAAAATGCTCTATAAGAAAAAAACTCCCCTCTGGGAGCTTTTGAGCATAAGCGGTATCAACGGGATAATTGAAAACCCTCAGAGTATTACCGCGCCTTGGTACGGACAGCTTATGAGGGCGCCTCAGATACTTGCCTATATTATTCAGCTTGACGCTTGGTTTGACGAATTCGGAGTAAAAATAGAATAGCCTTTGGCAGGTAAGTTTGACTATACTCACCTAAAATGGTAATATGTGCCTGAGGTGAGGTTATGTCAAAGGAAAAATATATGGCATTGAGGCAGTGGTTTCTCAGCCACGGAAAAGCCTTAAAAGCACTTAACTTTTTCTATAAATTTCTGCCGGCATCGGTAATTGCAATATACCCTGTAATGGTGATTCTCAGATGCTTTCAAGGGTTTGATATGGAGCTTGTGAGGATGATAAGCGTTCCTCTCAGCGTTCTCTTGGGCGTGACAGTTATCAGAAAGCTCATAAACCGCCCCCGCCCCTATGAGGTTTACAATATAACGCCCATAGTCAGCAAAAAGACAAAGGGGGAATCCTTTCCCTCCCGTCACTCCGCATCGGCATTTATTATTGCAATGAGCGCTTTTTCCCTCTCGCCTTACCTTGCTGCCGTAATGCTATTCATAGCGCTTTCAGTTGCACTCACAAGAATACTTGCGGGAGTGCACTTTGTAAGTGATGTAGTCGCAGGCTCTTTATTCTCTGTGGTAATCGGCGCGGTATTCTTTATTATTCTTTAACTTATAGCTCTAACAAAAAACTCCTGTATCGGCGCTTTGCACCTTTACAGGAGATTTTTTATCGGCATAAATCTTTGATTACCTCTGAGGCTATAACAAGGCCTGCCACGGAAGGCACATAAGCAAGACTGCCTACGCTTTTTTTACCTCCGTCATCTAAGGGAGCGGATATCTTCTGCGGTTCTTCCCTTGAATAAACGGTTTTCAGGTGGGTAATTCCCTTTTCCCTGAGAAGTCTTCGCATTGTGCGGGCAAGGGGGCAAACCGAGGTCTTGCTGATATCGGCTACCTCAACTCTTGTGGGGTCAAGCTTGTTGCCAAAGCCCATACTGCTGATAACAGGAACACCGAGTTTGTGTGCCCTTGTTATAATTTCCACCTTTGCTTTCACGGTGTCAATAGCATCAACGATATAATCATAAGAGGAAATGTCAATCAAATCGGCATTTTGGGGCTCATAAAAAATATCGAAGGTTTTAACCCTTGCTTCGGGGTTTATGGAGAGAATTCGCTCGCGCATAACCTCTGTCTTTTTTCTGCCTACTGTATTGCTCAGGGCAATAATCTGTCGGTTAATATTCGAAAGGGCTACCGCATCGGGGTCTACCAAATGAAGCTCACCCACACCTGTACGCGCTAAAGCCTCAACTGTATAGCCGCCAACTCCGCCTACACCGAACACTATGACCTTTGACTTTTTCAGTTTCTCCAATGAGCCGCTTCCGAGTATTGCTTCAGAGCGCATAAATCTTTCGTCCATCGTCTATCCCTCGTTAATGATTTCAAGGAGTTTTTCCTCAGACAAAAAGCCCTTTGCACCGCCGTTTTCACCAATTTTATATGAAGCGAAATAAACCGCTTTTTGCAAAGCAGAGAGAGCATCAAAGTCCTTTGTATAGAAGTGGATAAAGGCAGAGTAAAGGCTGTCGCCTGCGCCGACGGTATTTCTGACAGGGCGGGTATACACTGCAGGTACAAGCACCGGTGCTTCGTCTGTGCACTCTCTCAAAAGCGCACCCCTATCGCCCATTCCCACAACCACAGCCTTGCAGCCGTACTCCTGCATAAGCTCCTTGGAAAAATCTTCTTCTCTGCCGATAATTGCTTCGTTGCTGAGAAATACTATATCGGCAGCTCTCATAAACCGAGCGTTGTACTCATCGTGAATATCGGATAGGCAGTGAACATCGGTAGCAATAGGCACATTTGCGCTCTTTGCCTCGTCAATTAAGTTTGCGGCATAGTTGATATTGCAAAGGCACACAAGATCGATATCCTTCAAAGCCTCTGAAAAAACATCCTTTTCGTAGTCAAGGTCCTGATTATCGGCAAGGTCGCAAATTACATAGCGTCTGCCTGTTTGATCGTAAAGGACTACGGACTGTGCCGTGCTTTTATTCTTTGAAAGAATATATTTTGTGCTGACGCCCTCTGCTTCAAGCTCTGACTTGATTAAACGGGCAGAGCTGTCATCACCGCAAAGAGAGCAAAGGCGCACTTCGTCGCCTAAGGCATTGAGGGCAAGAGACACATTAAATCCCACGCCTGAGGGGTTAGAGGTCACCCCGAAGAATCTATAATCAATCGGGCGGTAATCAATGGGAAAGCTATCCACAGAAGCGGTAGTTTCCATATTAACAAGTCCGCACACGGCAATTTTGCTCATATTAAAAACTCCTTATAATAAAAGTTTGTTTTGATTTTATATTATTTTTACAGTTTCGTCAACTTTTGGTTTTGGCTTTAACTAATAGTCTGCAAATTTTCGGATACAATATGACTACTTGCGAAAATACTGAGGAGGGTTAGCGATTGAAGCTGAGCATCAGAAAATGTAAAGGCATTAACGAATCCATCGAAGACAGGCTGAAAAGAGCAGGAAACATAGCAACACCGCTGTGCACGGTTTCGTCGCTTCTGATTATTCTATCCTACGCATTTGAGCTAATATTCGGCGGCAGCTTAAGGGTTTTGGGAGAAGTCTCCGGTTTCTCAAAAATCTTTTACAGTTTGGGAACCTTTCTTCAGTCAACCGCGCTTTCACTTGCGTCTGCGGTTATATCATACCTAATAGGCGGAGTATACGCCACACCTGCAGGGCTTGCAGGAGGAATTATGGCAGAAAGAGGAGTAGACTTCTTCTCCCCCGCGGGAAACACAGGGAACATATCCGGACTCTTCGGCAGTATGGTGTCGGGACTCTTTGCAGGGGGATTTTTTCTTTTGCTTCAGTATTTATTCTCTTACAAAAGCAAAAAGGAGGACACCAAAAACACGGCGATATTTTTTGCCTCGGTGCTGAGCCTTATAGTTAATATCGGATTCACAAGCTTTGTGAATTCTTTATCGGGAATTCTGAATTTCACAGCCACGGCACTTTTAGCCTTCGGTACAAAATACAGTCTGCTGACAGCAGCTGCCATTGGAACAATGATGACCGCTGACCTGTACGGACCCTTGTACCTCTCAGCTTACCTTTTCGGGGTGGCGTCTCTCAGCATAGGCAACACAGACGCAATGGCATCGGTTACAGCGGCAGCTATGGTAGCGCCTGTGTCAATGGGAGTAAGCGCTGTTATTTTCCGCAAGAGATTCTCTCCCTTTGAAAAGCTTTCCGGCATATCGGGGATTATTTCCGGAATCGGAGGAGTATCCGTATCGGCATTGCCTCAATATCTTTCACACCCCTTCCGCTCGGCAGTTGCCTTTATACCCGGCGGAATTGTCAGCTCTGTGCTTTCACAGGTATTCGGCTGTGGGTTTGAGGTATCGGCAGGGGGAGTCTTTGCTCTGGCGTTTATTCATAATCCGCTTTTGCTTTTGATTGCGGCACTGTGCGGAGTGCTGATTTCCACAGCCATTATGGGGCTGCTGACAGGCACAGGCAAAGAAGAAAACAATGAAAAAGCAAAGGGTGAACCTGCAAAAAATTTAAGTCCGGGTTAGTAAAAATACACAGCTCAAAAAATCAATACACAGAAGCATAAAGGAAGCTGACCTTTTACGCAGAACCTTACAGTTTACCCACGATATTGCCGGTTAGTCCTGACACTTTTTATGTAAAATATACCTTTATGCCTCAAAAAAAGAAAAAGCATTGACTGAGTTTGCGCCCCGGTCAATGCTTTGTTGATAAGACTTATATTATTTTACCGCCGGCAACAACCTCGTCGCCCTGGTAGAGTACCAAGGACTGTCCTGGGGTAACTGCTCGCTGTGGCTCGTCAAAATCCACACACAGCAGGCCTTCTTCTGTAATATATGCTGTGCCGGACTGCTCTTTTTGGTTGTAGCGGACTCGTGCGCTTACTCTGATTGGTTCTTTTATTTCTTTTATTGAAATAAAATTCACATCCTCTGCCAGAACACGCCTTGAATACAAGTCCTCTTCAAAACCCAAGGTAACGGTGTTTTTCTCCATATCCTTTGAGACAACATACATCGGTGCAGGCAGTGCAAGTCCCAAGCCCTTGCGCTGACCTCGTGTATAACACACAGCGCCCTTGTGAGTGCCCAGGACATTTCCGCTTTTGTCAATAAAGTCGCCGCTTTGGAGTTCGATATTGCAGTTATTTCTGAGGTAATCGTAATAATTACCGCTGATGAAGCAGATGTCCTGACTGTCACGCTTATCTGCATTTACAAAGTTATTCTCCCGTGCAATCTCTCTGACCTGCTCTTTGCTGAGCTCTCCCATAGGAAGAAGAAGCATCTTAAGCTGATCTTGACTTAGATAGTGAAGAACATAGCTCTGATCCTTTTTCGCATCCTTGCCCTTGAGAAGCTTATATCGGTTTCTCTCACCGTCAAAGCGGACATTTGCATAGTGACCTGTTGCAACATGGTCAAAGCCGTTTTTCAGTGCATAATCAAAAACAAAGGGGAGCTTCACATAACGGTTGCAGTCCACACATGGGTTGGGAGTCAGTCCCTTTTGATAGCTCTCTGCAAAGCGGTCAATCACGCGAGCCTTGAACTCCTGCCTGTAATCGGGATTTACAAAAGGGATATTGATGCTTTTGCAGAGCTTTTTTGCATCATCTGAATCTTTTGACTCCGCCTTATCGTAAAGCCTGAGCATTATTCCTGTCACATCATAGCCCCTCTCCTTTAAGAGGAAAGCAGTAACAGCACTGTCTACACCGCCGCTAATGGCAACTAAAACCTTTTTCTTCATCAATACATCCTTTATTTCGGTTAAAAATATTAATAAATAATTTCTTCTAATACCGGACTTTGCCGATTACATAGATTAAGTCATTCTTTTTGAAATGTAATAAGTATTTGTTAATAAATATGTACAGTAATTATACACCCAACTCACAAAAGAATTCAAGTATTTTCCCTACAATGATTATATAAAACTTTCAAATTATGTTGACTGTTTGCTTGCAATGAAGAGATAGATAAACTATAATGAATAAAAAACGCATTTGGGGTATCATTTATGAAAAAATTAAAACTATTAAGAGGCGTTTTGAGACGCACAAACGCAAATCAAATCTTAATCGCATTCGTGATTTTCTTTTTCATTGACGCCTTACTGCTTTGGCTTGTGGAGCCTTCAATAGAATCATACGGAGATTCAATTTGGTACTGCTTCTCGGTTTTCTCCACAATAGGCTTCGGCGATATAATCGCAACCACTGTATTTGGCAGAATCTTAACGGTGCTTCTGTCAATACTGACAATACTTGTTGTTGCACTTGTAACAGGAGTGATTGTGGCATTTTATAACGATGTTGTTTCAATACAGTACAAGGCAGCCAAGGCCGAGGTCCTGGATAAATTGGAAAATCTCGATAAGCTCCCTAAAGAAGAGTTGAAAGCATTATCGGAGCAAATCAAAACAATCCTATAGAGCAACACAGGAGCACTGAAGATCAGTGCTCCTGTTTATTTTGCTTTTCCGTCTGTTTATAAATGGACTCTGAATAAAAAAGAACAGACAAAACTTCACTCGCTTAATCAAGCTTGACCGCTCGCTATTTTTGCATAGGTCTCCTCATCAATCATAGGAGAACCGATTTGTTCAAGCAATTTTTCGTCAATAGTGCCTGTTTGTGCATATTGCCGTCCGGCTTCCTTAACAAGCTCCAATCTCGGTACGGTAACAACAGACGCCTCCGGCGCGTTGAACATAGGGCTTTCCGGCACTGTGATAACGGTGCGGTTGTTTGGAAACATCAGCTTAAACTGTGCAACGGCAGGCTCAAAATTATGTGCGCTGTTGGGAAATCCGCAGCCGCAGATCATAACATATTTCAGATGAGAAAAATCAGCCTGGCCTATATGTTCATACCGCTCACCGACCTTCTGCATTGCCATACTGGACAAGGGCAAAGTGCGGTCAATAAGGTTTTTAAGCATTGCCGGCATGCCGTAGCAGTAAAGCGGAAAGCTAAAGAGCAGAAGGTCGCCGGCAAGAATTTGCTCCAAAATCGCACGCATATCGTCACTGTGTCGGCACACACCTCCGTTTTGCATACAGGCGAGACAGCCACAGCAATACTCTATATGCTTATCAATTACATTAATCACCTGAATATCCTGCTCTGCATGTTCTTTCATACCCTCCAGGAATGCTTTGGTGATATGCAGTGTGTCGCTTTTTTCCTTTTTGGGGCTTCCGTTAAAAACAAGGATTTTCATATTACTCAACTTCTCCTTTACAGTAATTATAGATTGGCTAAAGATAATTATTTGCTTATGTTTCCGTTTCTTCTTAAAATCAAAAGTGAATCTTTAACTTGCTAAGCCTTAAAAAGCCATCATATACGGTCGGTAGAAAAGAAAGAACACCAAAGCTGCAGCGGTTACCAATGTCACAGTATATGCGACTTTATTTGTAGCCTTTTTCCAAAAAACAATACCAAATATCAAAGCAATCAAAAGGTCGAAAACGGTCTGTGCCAAAAGCATTTGCTTGTTAATCAAAACATACAGGCAGGCAATTCCTTCTGCCAGCATTGCGCAGACCGGCAGTGCGAGCAGAACAGAGCCAAACAGATTCCTTCTGTTCCAGAAGTACAACACACAGCTGCCGATACCGCATACAACAGATAAAACAGAATACAGAATAAACAATGTCGTTTGGAACTGTCCTTCATTATCAAACTGTGGGATAAAAAGCCCCAAGATGTATTTCATTCCGTAAAAGCTGACCGTCATACCGAACATATAGAGGAATGTGCTCAAAAACGCCCCTATATGAGATTTGCTCAAATAGGTAATCACAGTGATACTTGCAATCCAAAAGCCAAACAGTGTTGCTATCGAGGAAAAGCTCCACAGACTCTCGTAAGGGTAAAAATCTGACAATCTGCAAACTATGCCCGCTCCAATACCGCCGAAAAACATAAGGACACCGGTTTTTATATTATAAGCAGCGGTCTTACTCATAGTCGCTCATCCTTTCAAATTCAGATGTAATACATAGCGCATTATACAAAGCCTGTCTGCACTAAGCCTTGTCGCTCCCTTTTTTTAACGGTTAATAACAAGTGACTGAGAGTCGTACTGTGCATATCTTTCCTCACACAGCTCCTTGCTGTGTTTTACCAAGGCGCCCCGGTACGGGTCATTGAGATAGTAGTACTCGTCGTCATATCCCACAAGCACCATACAGTGCTCGTTGTCAGGCCATTGGTACTCGCTGCCGTCCTCCAGATACCATGAACTCACATAATCCGGTTCCAGCATCTCTATGCTTACCCATACCAAAACAGGGATATCGTTGTCGATGTACTCACTGCAAAGCGACTGAAGCGCTGTGCCTGTTGTGTTATAAACGAAGCTGTTGCCGTAATACTTATTCAGGGCTTTTTCGATAACCGGTGCCATACAGCCGAAGGCACTGTTGCTTCGCGGAGAACCTATGAAATACCGATATGGGTCAGGTCCGTACTTTTTACCGCCTTCAAAATAGAACTCGCCGTTTTTATCGAGATAGTTATCTACAAACTCACCTACTGTGATTTCATCGCCGAGGTACTGCATTGCCATAACCGCACTCACGCTCTCACAGCCTGTGGGATACTCCGGATACTGTGCAATAACAGGTACGCCTTCTATTATCTTTGTTTTAGGTTTTTGCATATCTTCGGTGCTGACGGTATTTTCCGTACTGATTTCCGGCACGGTAATTTCAGAGCTGTAGTTTTCCGAAGCTTTCTTATTCTCTGAGCTTATAAGATACAGCTTCGGTTTTTCGCCGAACTCTTCGGTTGCCGATACCAGCACAAGACCGTTATCCAGGTCTTTGGCACCCATAATTCTCTCAGAAAAATCCATACTGAAGACCGTTTTATTCTTAAAATTATAAATACGCAGAACATCTTTGTTAACTTGGCCTGAAACCGTTATAAGCCGATTCTCCGAAACATCCAACGGAAGCTCATCTATAACCGAAATAGGAATGGTTGTATAGTCGTATTCTCCGCTTTTGACGAGACTAAAATCGGTATCGGTTTTTTCAACGCAATAATCCGAAGAATAGATATCGGCGCTGTTTCTTATTGTTTGCGTAAAGCTCGTTTGGTTCTTCGCGTCAATTATGAGCAAATCGTCATATTCGCCTTTTAGGTAGAATGTATGCTCCGAAACCTCCTTCATTTCAATGAAACTTGTAAAGTCGCATATTTTTTTCTTGTTCTGTCCCTCTGCGCTGCAAACATATATTTCGACCGAATAAGCGTCTGCAAAGCAGATATACTGACCGTCACGGCTCAAATAAGCAAATGCCAACGAATTATCGCAGGGAATATCTGCGGTTTTGACAAGATTGCATTTGAAGTCAAAGAATCTGATTTCCTTTGCCAACATATCTATTACGAATATTCCGTCGTTATATACTCCTGTTGAGAAAAAACCTTCGCCGAATTCCTTTTCCGACACAATCTTATCCTCAGCCAAAGAATAAACAACCGTACTAAGCCGGAAAGTATCAAGTCCCGGCATAATATAATCCAGCTTTAAGTATTCTTCGTTTTGCTGATAGTTTACCACCTGTGCGTCAAAATCAACATTCGTACAAATCTGCTTTTTTTCACCTGCGGGAACAGAAATGACGCTACGGTTAATTCCTCCCAATAAACCCGTTTTGAGTAATGCTCCACCCGCTGCTAAAACGACTAATATCAAAGCAACCGCACAGGCTGCGCGCTTCTTTTTAGCAGCACACAATACCGCGAGCATCGCCAAAACAATTCCTACCAAAATAAAAGGAAGCGCCGATAAAACAAACTCTTTCATTTGTATCTCCTTCTGCTTATATCACATAGCATATACCTAAGGTCCCGGATAATATGACCGATTTGCGGGATGCTTACTTTGAAAATTCAATGTTGATTGCTCCGATACCGCCGTCGATATCAATTCTGTTCCTGCCGAAGCCGTAAACAGAATCGTCTCTCATAGTCTCTTTGTCAAGCTTGGCTTCGCCTATGCCTTTGTCAAGCTCAATCTGATAGTCCTCTCGGCTTCCTAAAAGGGTCAGCTCGATTTCACCTACTCCGCAGTCGATGGAGCTTTCTCCCTCAACACGGCTTTTGAGCGTCAGCTTGCCTACTCCCATATCAAGGTCGAGGTTGCGAAGGAGTCCGCCGTCAATCGTCAGTGCTCCGGCACCGCCGTCAATATCGGCACGGGAATTCGCCGTTAGATTTTTGATTTTGGTTTCTCCTGCACCGAGAGAAATATCTAATACATCCGATGACAGAGCGTCGATTCTAACCGCACCGGCACCTGTCTCAATTTTTGCATCGTCAAAGGTAAGGCCATCGGGAACATAGATATTGACAGTTATACCTTTCGGATACTCAGAAAACAGCTTCTTGGTTTCGTTAATACAAAGCTTGCCGTTTTCTGTGTTCACTGAAATATAGTTGTGATTGCTTTCCACAGAGAACTCGTCCGCTGTTGATATTTTGAGCTTGGCTGCGCTCAGCTCAAGGGAGAGCGAGGAAATCTCATCATCAATCCGATACACCTGCATTTCGCCGACAGGCACTGCTTCTTCACTGCTTGCTTTTTGAGAGGTGAAAATATGCGATACACCGGCAAGTACCGTCACTACTGTACCGATTAATGAGACGCACAGAAAGATTGCAAGTGCCATTGCGAGATACTTGATTACTTTTTGAGCCGTAGTCATTTAATGCTGACACCTCCGAAGATACAAGTTGTATTGATATACACGGTAACTGCACCCTGAACAGACGGGCGGTTGTTTTTATCCGAAACTCCGCCGAAAACGGAATTCGAGTTTATTTTCACATTTACATTGTCGGGTACAAAAATATCAATTCCGCCGAAAATACTTGTTGCGGTAACAGCGCAGTCTTTTTCAATAACAGCGTTTCTCAGGTCACACTTGACATTTCCGAAAACCGCCGTAAGCTCGGCTCCGTTAAACACTTCGCCGTCAAAGCTTATATTCTGTCCGGAAAAGGTAGCGCAGCCGACTTTTATGTTCTCGCCGTTCTGACGGGAGGCTTCAAGAATTTTCGATGCTTTGTCGCCGAAAACCGTGCCGAATATGAGCTTCAAGCCAATGACAACAATAATCAAAGGAACGGCAAGCTTCCAAAGCATATCAAAGCCAAGCACATTCTGACAGCAAAGCAGCAGTAATACTCCGACAATAAGACCGACGATACTGCCTGTCTTTTCTCTTTCGCTGAAAATTCCGATGAAAGACGGAACAATGATAAAGAGCGTCCACCAGCCGTCAAAGAACAACTCGATATCGGTAAGGCCGAAAGCGTTCAGAGCAAAAATTGCACCGACAGCGACAAGGGCAACACCCCATAGAATTCTGCTAATTTTTCTCATAAAATATCATACTCCTTAATTTGTAATGGTCTTTCCGGCACCGATATATCCGATGAAGCCAAATATCTCGCCGGTACAGATATTCAGCTTACATCAATATTCTAAATCAAATTTTCATTTTTGGATAGCGACTTTTTTTAGTATAATGTGTCAGTTTTATAGTTTTGTATGCGATTTTGAAAAAAGATTTAAAGTAAAGAAACAAAGTTATCTCTTTACTTTCTTAAAAAACAAAAAGTAAATCAAAACGATGTTTATCACTATGTCATAAACCCTTAATCTGTCAAACAGGATTACGCTTGATAATACAGATACCAGAATAATTCCGACGCTTATTATCTTTGGAAAAACACCTTTTTCTTTGGTAAACCAAGTAAGGTACGCAAATACAGGAGAAAGAAAAGCAAACGCCGTCCACCCTATGATGAACTCCGTTTGATAAACGCCCTCTGTAACGAACGCCGCAAAATAATAAGTAATAAGCATTCCTATGCAAAAAGGAAATATGTTAATCATTGCTTTGATTTTGGTACTGCTGTATATAGAAATCAAAACTCCGAACAGTATCCAAATCGCCATCTGCGAAAATATATTTCCTAAATTCTGAGTATAGATATCCAAAAGTCTGCTGACAACGCCTAATACAAGTCCGATAAAAAACATACTGATTGGATTAAGTATCGCTTTTTTCAAGCTTTCATCTCCCCTTCTTTATCAGCTTCAAAAACGAATCAGCACTGATACGCATATGAATTAAACTCAGCCGAACATTTTTGCTTAGAAACACCGTAGCATATTTTCTTTGCATTTCTTCTGTTTTTATTATTTTGCACTTTTCAGATTCTGTCAGTATGCAAATCGGACGCGCTATTTATTTTTTGGCGTTTTTGTATGAAATCAGAATATGACTCGGCGCAAATAATAACGACGAAATAATCAACAGCACCGACCTGTTCATAATTCCGCTGAACAGGAACAGCACCGACGGAATAACCGAAAGCGCTAAAGCGGTGAAAACATTGCTTTTATTGAAATAAAAAATCCAAATTACACAGTACAGGAAAACCAAAACCGTATCCACAATAAGATATACGGAAAGTGCATTGTCAAACCACCAGCCAAAACAAGTGTTAGGAATATTGAATATCATAAATCCGAAACAACCGCACCGACCGATCAATTCTATTATCTCGACAAATTTATTGCTCCACTTGTTTTTGAAGCCGTCTTTGCAATTAAGCGCAAATATTGCGTTGGGTATCATAATTACTGCACTGCAAATCAACCCGAAAACATTAAACCATTTCATAGTCTACCTCCTAAATCCCGATTTCAAAAGCACAGAAAGTTAGCTTTCGCTTTGGCTTTGAAATCGATGCCTGCCTTTTTAGCTTGGCGGCACAAATCCTTTGTCTTGAGCTTATACTTCTTACCGTCTTTTATGAAATGAGTTGAGCACTGTCTGAACTCAAAAGATACATTTTTTCGAACACACTGCTCTCTAATATCAAGCACCCAAGAATAATCAAGAGGTCTTGCATTGCAGTCTGATTCTCCGCCCACGACAACAAGCTCAACATCATCAAGGTACTGTTCTATGTCTATCTTTTCAAGCAGCGGCTGGGCGGTTATACACTTATGCTTAATCGGCAATTTGCTGAATATTCCGAGCTTATAGTCAGCGTTCTTCTGATTTTCAACCGTGCAGCATACAACTACATTTTCATATCCCTCGTTCCAATCGTCGGGAATACAGCTCATAAATCTGTCAATCCTCTTTGTAAGAAACAAAAATGTGCAGTCCTGTCTTTCCTTAATCATTTTCCAGCAGTCGCCACGCCACTTGTCTGCTTCCTCAATTAAGAAGTCTGAAGAAAAGCAGGTATAAACCGTTCCGGGTTTCATTTTACAGTTACCGTTTTTCAGGCGCTCCACGGGTTTTTCAAAATCTTTTGTCTTTGAAATAACGCTTGTATCAACTCCGCGCTTCGCGTCACCCTTGTGTATGTAACAATATCGGCAGCCTTCACTGCATCTTTTACAGCCTCGCCACGGACTCCACATAGCCATATTCTCACACTCTGAAATCAAATTTTACTTATGTATATACATTCTGGTCATTTCAGGCTCACCGTCTCCCTGAACCATACACAAAAACTCCCAGCCGTATCTTTCATAAAAACCTTGGTGGTCGGTTACTAAATAAACCGGCGTTATTCCCTTTGCCTTCAAATCATTTACAACAATATTGAGCAAGTTCCCTGCTATTCCTTTATTTCGGTATTCTTCTTCAGTATATACCGCGCAAACATTGGGTGTCAGATCCTTTCTGTTATGAAAGTCATTTTCGATTACACCCATACCGCCTACGATTTTATCTTCATCCATACAAAGATACCATCCGTACTCTGTCTCATTATTCAGAAAAGACTTCATACATTCAAGATATGCCTCTTTAGGCACTCCCCATTTGCTGTTAAACCATTCGGCGGCAGAATTCATTATTTCAGGTTTATCACGCAAGGTGATGTAAGTATATTCACTCATTTTTGCACTCTCCCAAACTTAGATTAAGGAAACCAAGCCAAGGGGCTCAAGGCTCCTTGGCTTAGCTCTTTTTGCGTCAGCTTAGTGTCTGCTCTGCTTAAAACAATTGACCAGGAAGCTTTAGCTTCTTCTTGGGCGGAAAGCTCTTGTCAAACTCCTCTGCTTCTGCTTCATCAACGAAGTAACCCTGTGGCGGTGTGTACTCGCCGGTGATACCGTTCAAATAGCCCGGTATCAGTTCTTTACACAAAAAGAAGGAGGCATCCTCTCCCTCCGGTATATCGTGATAACGGATACCGAATTCGCCGGCATAGGTAAATCCGCACTTTGAGTAAAAATCAATGTTGCCTTCAAAGCAAACCGCACCGCAGCCGAGCTCCTTCGCCTTCTCAAGGGAATAGTCCAGCAGTATCTTTCCATAGCCTTTTCTCTGCAGATTCGGTGCAATGCAAATAGGCCCCATCGCCATAACGGCAATATCTCTGCCGTCGTCGGACTTGATAGCTGCTCTCATAAACATATTCTGACCGATCAGCTTGCCGTCCAGCTCCATAACATAATCAAGCTCAGGCACAAACGCAGAATCGTCTCGAAGTCTGTTAAGCACATAATGCTCCAGGCAACCCGGACGGTATACATTCCAAAAGCTTTCTCGTACCAGATTTTCTACTTCACGGTATTCTTCTTTTTTCTCCAATCGAATATTAATATTATTTTTGTTCATTTTTGTCTCCTGAATATATTAATTTGTTTTACAGCGGAAGTTTTGCTTATATTTTTCTGCAAAGCTTCCGATTATGCTGCAATATCCGATTTACAAAGAATTTTCAAAAAGCACTCTCCTCATTTGTTTTTTTAATCAAGCCTTTCGGTCGGTTATTATATACTTATTTTGTAGATATCTGTTTCCGGACACCAAAAAGCTCGGTTTGCTGTCACAGCTCCAACCTCATATAGACAACTTCCTGATATCCCGTCACGCGAGAATTAAAGCCTTTCGGATTTCTGCCGAACTCAACAAAACCGGCTTTTTTATACATAGCGATTGCTCTTTCATTTTCAGCAACCGCATTCAGCTCAAGCTGAGTATATCCGGCTTTGC
Organism: Ruminococcus sp.; assembly: GCA_051880855.1. Taxonomy (GTDB): domain Bacteria; phylum Bacillota; class Clostridia; order Oscillospirales; family Acutalibacteraceae; genus Ruminococcoides. The sequence continues at coordinate 5,417 of JBJEOT010000001.1, read as the reverse complement.
CTGCACATTCAATACAAGCCGCCGTTAATAATTGTCCGATTCCAAGTCCCCAAAATTCCTTGGCGATACTGATACTGAATTCGGCACGGTGTCTCACCTTAAACTTTGTGCCTACCGCGTCAATTCCGGCAGATCCTACAACAGAGTTATCTACTACGGCAATTATTTCAATCTCTCTGTCGCTCTCGGCTTTTTCTTTTAGGAACTTGCCCTCCTCAGTAACATCAAAGCTGTTCTCGTCAGGATATGAAAGCAAATAATCGGTTTCGCTATGGGTTAGATTAAAGTTATCAAACACAGCCTGAGCATCGCTTTCCGTTGCGTTTCTCAAGATGCATTCCTTTCCGTTTTTTAATGTTATTATCTGATGATATTTCATTACTGTACTGCTCCTTTGCCATGCACATATATGACTAAGCGTTTCAGTCAATGCCCTCTACACAGGTTATCTCCTCTTATAAACGATAATTTCCGGATCTGTACAATTTTCTCCGTATTCACATACCAGCAGAAAATCCATTCCGGCAACCAATCCAAAACATTTGATCAGGCTTCCGTCGTTAAATTCACACTCTACCTGATTACCCAAGTATATAGCATTATCGTCAAGCAGTTTGACCGCAATCCCATTCGGCATCGGATATGCCAAATTGACAAATGAGCCGTTGAGCGCAAACAGCTCGTTAATTTTCGGCATACCGTCAATATTCAAAGAGTTAAATTCCTCTATCAGTTGATTTTTGAAAGCATTGTAATTTTCAAGTCCGCTTAACTTTATGTACCGGGCAATAAAGCACTGTTTACCGAACGGGCAGCCGCCGGTGTTTTCACACCCTTTGCATCCCGATTTTTTGCCGTATCCGCAGTTTTCGCAATCTGCTCCGCATATTGATTTCACTGTATTTTCCTCCTTATAGCGCAAGCTTTGAAAGCTCAATAATTCCTATATTGCTTTTTCGGTGAGATTATATCTCCCAATTAAACTTATCTACATTCTTACAGCTATCGTAAGTTTCACGCAGCATATAGGACCAATAATCCGCTTTTTTCCGAAGTCCCTCATATTCAAACATACCAATATTATTATCTATATAGGAATCGTACATTTCTTGAAATATCGTTGCTCTGTCTTCTTTTTCGTTGCTCCTGCCGTACACATCCCGAAACCAAACCGGCGTTCTTCCTTTGTCGTCCGGTGTATATTCAACCGAGATACCTTCGATACCGTCGCCGTATGCTTTAATGACTTCCTCCGGCATTAGCTCAGTCCAACCGCCAGTCAGCTCGGCATCTATACCGTTTTCAAGAGCATGTCCTATTTCGTGAGTCAAAGAAGAAAAGAAATACTCATCCTTACCGCCGACCTGCATATAGATTATGTTATATCCCATTATGTATGTTGACAGTCCGGACACATTGTTTTTTATGTTATCGCAAAGGAAAATAACCAAAGGTCTTCCGAGTCCCGCGTCTTTGAGTAAACCTTGGGGATAATAATCAAAGTAATCTCCAAACATCTGCATATAATAATAGGCGGTTTCTTCATCTGTACCTGTAATTTCATATCCACAGCCATTTGTATCAAATATATCCTCACAGTACAGTACTCTTACACCGTAATTATTCTCAAGCTGTTTTGTGATTTCAACTGTCTGCGCATTTCCGCTGTAATCCGGTAATTCTGCAACTCCGTTTATTTTATCCTCATTCAATTCTTCTGCTTCCAGATTATCCTCATGCAAGCTTGATATATCTAAGAGCCGGTAATCAATAGCATTATCGGCATTTTTTGTTACAATAATTGCACTGCTTGCCGATATCTGTTCTGCATCGATTATCATACCTTCCTGCGAATACTCAGACACGCCAAAGCTTTTAGTATCGTAAAATGTTGCAAGCGACTTACCATCTGTATAGTCAATCGTAATGCATCCGTAATCGCTTACATCAATAAGATACCCCGGTCTGTCATCAACATTTATCATTTTATGATTAGAGCTTTCTGTTGACAGCAAAACAATATATGAACTGTTACTTCCTGCTATGTAATTACCGCCCACATCATATGTGCGAATAACATCTGAAATGCCGTAAAAATGATTATTCTCAGGCTCTAACACATAAGCACCCGCACCCAGCAAATAGAATCTGCCGTTATAATACTCTGCTTTCTCAAAAGTCTTACCCTTGCTTAAGGTCACTGTATTTTTGCTCTCGCTATTATAAATAAGCAAATCATCATTAGCGTAGTTTTGTGCTAAAATATATTTTCCGTCGAAGCTTACCTTTGCAAAACTCAGCATACTGTTTTCAAAGACTGTTACAGAATTTATTTTTGAACAAGTTTCATCGTAGAAATCTGCTGTGTGATTCAATAAATCAACAACTGCAAAGCCGTCTTCTACAAGAGATATCTGAAAATCACCTTCGCCTAAGCTAATTTGCCCTAAGACTTTATCTTCACTTAATGAGTAACTGACTGCTTCCGCCTCAAAAGAATCCAGTCCCGGATTTATGTATTCAAATATAGCTGTATCTCCTGAAACATAAGTTATAACATTCTCATAGGCCATCTTCGGCATATTTGAAAAAGATGTGTTATAAGTAACCGTATCTTCAGTCGGTAAAGTCTCAGGTTTGCTGACATCTTGTTTACATCCGCAAATCATCAGCATTATCAGCAAAGAACAAACTGCTGTTATTAAATATTTTTTCTTCATAAAAACATCTCCCGCACAAAAAATCTTTTTTGCATAATATATACTGCTTTGAAAGATTTTGATTACTATCAGTTTTTTATTCAGCCGTTTCCAAGAAATCCCGCCGGTACTGCGACGGGGTTGAGCCCTCGTTCTTTTTGAACACCTTTGTAAACACCCGGTAGTCCCCGTAACCCGACTGCTCCGCTACCTCGGCAACAGAAAGCGAGGTTGTAAGCAACAGCTTCTTCGCCTTTTCCATACGGATATTGGTAAGGTAGGTCAGGAAGTTTACGCCGATTTCGTTCTTGAAGAGCTGGCTGATATACTGAGCGTTCAGGTGAAACTCCTCTGCTAAAACCGAAAGGCTCATTTCCTCCGCTGAATGCTCCTGCAAATATCTGGTAATTCCGGTGATAGTGCGCTCCTCCTGTTTCTCAAGCTCTGTTTCCTGAGATACACGCTTTTCAAACAGAGAGATTTTAAGGTTGTCAATACAGGTTCCGAATTCCTCGTAATTTACAGGTTTCAGGATATAGTCGGTAATTTGCAGTCTCAAGGCTTCACGGCAATATGAAAAATCATCATAGCCGGATACAATGACAAAAGCGATGTCCGGATGCTTGATACGGCTTAGACTTATAACCTTAAGTCCGTTCATAATAGGTATATTGATATCCATAATGACAATATCCGGGCGAAGTGCGTCAATTTGGCTCAAAGCCTCCATACCGTCTGAAGCCTCACCCACCACTTCGCAATCATGAGCTTCCCAGTTAAAAAGCCGCTTGAAGCCCTCACGAATCATAATTTCATCGTCTACCAAAAGCACACGCAGTTTCTTCATTCGACACTCTCCTCGTTCATAGGCAGCAGTAAATGGGCGGTTACACCGCCTTTTAGGTTTTCTGTGTATGAAAGGCCGTAATCCCGACCGCAAAGAAGCTTGATTCTTTTCTGCACATTCAGAATACCGATGCTGTTTCCCTCAAGCTTCGCAGGCTGTTTATCGTAGGTAAGAAGCATTTGGTCAATGGCAGTTTTCTTCCCCTCTGCGAAACCGCTGCCGGTGTCGCTAATGAGGATTTCCATTCTTCCTTCTGCCGCTTTTTGCGCCGATATACGCACCTCTCCCCTATATCCCTTGTTTTTAAGTCCGTGGAGAAGACTGTTTTCTACGATAGGCTGTAAAATAAAATTGGGAACCTGAACACTGCCAAGATTCGGATCTATGTCATATTCGCATTTAAGCTCAGGATAGCGGTAGCACATCAGCTCCATATAAGCCTCAAGCAGCTCCGTTTCATCGTCCAGCGTAACCATAGGTCTGTCCACTTTTACGCTGAGGCGGAAGAAGTCAACCAACTGCATCAACAAATCGGCAACCTTCTTATCTCCGTTAAGCTGTGCCTGAATGCGTATGGTATCAAGTGTATTATACAGAAAGTGAGGATTGACTTGGCTTTTGAGGTAAAGCATCGACATTTTCTGTTCTGTAAGCTCAGCACGGAGAATATCCGGATTTTCAAGCGTCAGGTAGAAAGACAGGGTCATCAGCACAATGCCCATTCCGCTGATAAGCCATGTCGGATTAAACGCCTGCAAAACAGAAACGCACAGCTCAATGAACAGCGCCACGCCGATGGCAAGCTTCTTCTTCGGATTAATACTCTTCCAATTGTAAACAAGCATCCACCCGCAGAGAGCAAGATAAAAAGCAATGCTTACATAACACACAACAACATAAGGGCCGTCTGAGTAGTTGCCCTTGGAGGTGACAGTATAATGAACAGGCAACAGCAAATTGCACAGCTGAGCAACCGCCAAAAAAACTCTTGCAGGCAAATCAAGTCTCCTGGGCTTACCTGTTTCTTCTTCTACAAGAATCGCAATATACTGATAGAACAGATAAACAATAAGCACCATAGTACCTAAAAACAATCTGTGCAGAATATCATTAAGCAGAGTCGGTACAGCGTCCAATCGATTAACGGTATAAAGGGTAGCGCCGTCAAATACCAAATGAACAATAGTAACAATCAGCAATACCGAAAAGGTCTTGTGCAGAGGTGCATTCCGTTTCTCTGCGGAAAAATACACATAGGCAATAAAACCCATTATAAGAAACAAGGCAATTTCCATTCTGAGCATATATTTCACCACCATAAGTCTATTGTATAATTCTTTCTCGCTTTACGATAGGATTAAATTAAAGCAGGATGTGTCAATTTTATAGGTTATGCGTCAGATAAACCGTTTTTTGCTTCTGATATATCCTCTCCTATCATAATTATATATACTGCAGCTCAATAATTCAAGCAACGGAATCAAGCCCTGCAATCAAAAATACGATGAGCAATAATATACGCCGCAATTTCTTGACAAAGTCATTAATATAATATAAAATACTTAGGTATTACGAAGATGTTTTTGCAGCTCAGCCGGATAGAGCGGCCGCCTCCTAAGGTGTTACTCTAACGCTTGCCTTGGGAGAAAAGGCAAGCGTTAATACAAATAAAATTTAATATATGTCGCTATAGCTCAGCCGGATAGAGCGACCGCCTCCTAAGCGGTAGGTCGTTCGTATCCATTTAACTTTGAGGAACGCATAAAAACCACATATTTATTCATACGTCCCAGTAGCTCAGCTGGATAGAGCACCGCCCTCCTAAGGCGGGTGTCGGGGGTTCAAATCCCTTCTGGGACGCCAGCAAATCA